>JANXRK010000035.1 GCA_025353045.1 Candidatus Tayloriibacteriota bacterium | reverse complement strand
AGTGGATTTACCACAACCAGAAGGCCCAAGAAGTACCAAAAATTCTCCTTGATGAATGGTGAGATTAATATCTTTAAAAACCTCTACGCGGTGATGGCCTTCTTTGCGTGGAAATACTTTCGAGAGATTTTTAATTGTGATAAGTGGTGAAGACATATATTATTGTTCAATTAATCGATGACTCTTTTCCAAAAGGGGAAGCCAGATGAATTTATTCATTGCAAAGATGACCGAAAGGAAGATAAGGATACCAAAAGTTGTGGTTAGTGTATTATTTGAGAAATTTGAAAAGAATGGACCGAGGCCATTTTTTGTTTGAAGAAGGAGTTCTGTGGCGATAAGGGCTTCCCATCCATCACCAAGACCAATGATTGCCCCTGTAACGATACCAGGCGCAGTTACAGGAAAAAGAAAATAACGAATATAATTTAAACCTTTGATTCGACTGATCATCACTGCTTCGTGCCAACTTTTATCGATTTGTTTCAATGAACTGACGATTGAAAAAATAATTGGCCAGATAATAGTAATGATAAGAAATAAGATAATAGTTAGTTCAGAATTCCCTAAATAAAATACAGCGATCGGCAATATAGTAAACGTCGGAAGGCTTTGAAGAACATCAAAAACTGCTAAAGCAGAGCTCTCAGTTTTTCCTCGAATAAGTAAAACAACTAAAATCCAAGCAATAATTGTTGAAAAAATGAAGGCAATACCAAGTCTTAGAATCGAAATTGTTAGATCACTAATTGCTAACGAAAAGGATATTTGGTTTACTGATGAAAAAATCCACAGAGAAACTATTGGTAATATCAAAATTCCGAAAGCTATGAGTAAATGTCTTTTTGAACGATTGAGTGAAAACTGATGATATGCTCGCATGGCATAATAATAGCACTATTAATGCGCGATTGTTAACGCAGTAACATCGGAGTATCCAGCAAGTATAAAAGCTTCGCGCGCTTCCTTTAAGGTGCTTCCTGTAGTGCTTACATCATCAATTAAAATAATTTTTTCACGTCCAGACCGTGTTACTTCGAAAATATTTTTAGTATTTTCGATTCTTTCATTTCTATTTTTAAATGTCTGTTTGTCAATATGTTTTGCACGTTTCAAAAGGCTATAGTCTTTTTTAAAACCTTCTAAACTATCAAGAATAATTTCGCATTGATTGTAACCTCGTTCATTTCTACGCTTTTTAGAAATTGGAATCGGAATCAAAAGAAAATCTGCATCCTGCAACACTTCTTTTATGGCAAATGCTGCAATTTGTGCTGCATGTTTATTTTTCTTATATTTAATCTGCCAAATCAATTCTTTAGCTAGAGGATTTTTATATGAAAAGATGGAAGAGATAAAGGGGAATTCGGGTGTCGAAGCTTTGGAAATTGTTTTAAAAAATCCTGCAGGAGAAATCTCACGAAGCTCTAATTCTTCTTGTGTCGGTGGAAATATGAAATCGACGAGATGTTGTAAAAATTTGCTCATATCGTATTGCACTATGATATAATAATCTCATGGATTTCCTCAATAAGATATTTTCCTCTCTATTTTCGAAAAAGACTCAAAGTGTGCTTGGTATTGATATCGGTTCTTCAGCCATAAAGATTGTACAAATAAGGAAAAAAAGAGGAAGAGCAGTACTCGAAACTTATGGGGAATTGGCCCTCGGGCCGTATGCTGGAATAGAGGTTGGTCGTTCGACTGGTCTTCCAAAGGAAAAGATTATTGAGGCTGTAAGGGATATTCTAAGAGAGGCCAAAACAACTACTGTTGCTTGTGGAGTGGCTTTGCCTCTTTCTTCAAGTCTTATCACTTTTATTACTATTCCTCATGTGCCAGATAAGCAATTAGCCGAAGTTATTTCATTGGAAGCACGAAAATACATTCCTGTTCCGATGAATGAAGTAATGTTCGATTATTCTATTATTCCTCGAGAAGAGGCTTTTGCTACTGATGATCAAGACGTCGGAAAGCCTGTACCTGTAAATGAGAAGCAGCCACTCGACGTTCTCGTTGTGGCTATTCATAATGAATATATAAATAATTATCAAACGATCTCAGCGGGTGTAGGTTTGCAACCATCTTTTTATGAAATAGAACTTTTCTGTTCAATTCGCGCTGTCGTCGAGCAGGGAATACAGGCTGTGATGATTATCGATATGGGTGCACAAGCTACAAAACTGTATATTCTTGAAAGAGGTTTGCTGCGAGCTTCACACATCATAAATAGAGGTTCTCAAGATATTACTTTGGCAATTTCTAAGTCTTTGAGCTTAACCGTCACTGAAGCTGAAAATATGAAAAGATCTTTTGGTCTAAAAGGTGGACCAGAATACAAAGAACTCACAGAAATTATTACAGTAAATCTAGATTATATTTTCTATGAAGCAAATGCTGCACTTTTTAATTATCAAAAGAAGTATATGAAAAATATTAGCAAAGTTATCCTTACGGGCGGTGGGGTTTTGCTCAAAGGATTTACTGATTTGGCAAAAGTAAGCTTTCAAACGGAAGTTGTATATGCAAATCCTTTCGCAAAACTTGAAACTCCTGCTTTTTTCAACGAGCAATTGACTCAAGCTGGTCCAGAATTTGCAGTTGCCATAGGCTGTGCATTACGTCGTTTGTCTGAAATTGATTAATCAACTATAATTAATGTAATGGATACAAAATTCCAAACATCGTTCATCCCCAAAAAACCGATAGTCATGGATCCGAGGGTAATTAAACACAGTGGAGGTACAAGCGTACTGATGTTTATTTCTGTAATTATTTTTACTGTATCTCTTGCGGGTGCAGGTTTCACTTTTGTTTGGAAAGATATACTTATAAAACAACAGGATACATACAGAGCTGATCTTAAAAAGGCTCAAAATAGATTTGACATACCGCTTATTGAAAAATTAAAGAAAGCAAACATAAAAATCGATCTAGGTGCTCAACTATTAAAACGACATCTGGCTGTTTCAGAAGTTTTCAATATCATAAGTTCTTTAGTGGCTGACGGGGTTCGGTTTACTAGTTTAGAATTCACCGCTCCAGCAGGAGATGCAGAAAGTCCTCGAATCACCATGAAGGGTTTGGGTAATAGTTACCCTTCGATTGCATGGCAAAGTGATGTTTTCGGCCAGTCTTCTAAGTATGGTAAAAATAAAGTCCTAAAAAATCCTGTACTTTCAGAACCAACCGTTGATCCTGATGGTAATGTGGTTTTTACTTTCACTGCAACACTTAATGCTGACGATATCTCTTATGAAAAAGTTCTTACTTCAGAATTAAGCAATCCTACACAATAATATGAATAAAAACGTTACACCACTTATACTCATTGTCCTCGCTATCGGCATTTATTTTACCTTTACTCGATCTAAATTTGATGAGGATAAAGCAGTTCAAGTTGTAAATGCTGGATATCAGCAAGCTTTGGATAATTCGGAAAAATTGATAAAAGTGCGTGACAGTGTTCGTGATACTTATAACAAAATTACTCCAGAAAACCAAGAAAGACTTGAAAAAATATTACCTGATAACGTCGATAATGTTCGACTAACTATCGATCTTGGCAGTGTAGCTGCAAAACATGGTCTTCCTATAAAAAATGTAAAAACATCAACTGAAAAAATATCAAATAACACTGTATCTGGAGTAAATGAAGAGGATCAAGCATCGTCTCTAAAAAGTGCTTACAATACTGTCACTCTTTCTTTTGAAACAACAGGAGGCTATCAACAGTTCATAGATTTCTTGAAAGATGTTGAAGCTAGTCTTCGTATTTTGGAGGTGTCTAAACTTTCTTTGAAAGTTAATGTAGATGGTACGTATGATTATTCTGTAGAGGTTAAAACTTATTGGTTAAAACAATAACATGCAACAAAAATCACCATCAAAAGGTACATTCATAGCATTAGGAGTCATCGCGCTTGTAGCTCTTGCTCTTTTCTTTTACTACAAAGGAAATCCAAGTGATGGTTCTCTTTCTTCTGTGAATACAATAACGACACCAGAATCATCTGAAGCTAAAATAGCATCAGACAAAATATTGATTCTTTTAAATCAAATTAGTCAACTTCAGATCAAAGATTCTATTTTCAAAAGTGCCGTTTTTAATTCATTAGTTGATTATTCGATCACTATTCCTGAACAGCCAGTGGGTAGAGCCAATCCATTCGCGCCTGTTGGTGGTTTTCGTCCGGCCACAGTCAAGACCGTAACACATTAAGACTATGAGCATAGTAGATATTTTATTACATAAAAATCTTATAAATAAAGATGATATTAACGAGATAAAAAAACTAACCGCTGGAGGTGAGTCACTCGATAAAATTTTACTCCAAAAGGGTGTACATCCTGAAGATATTTT
>JANXRK010000017.1 GCA_025353045.1 Candidatus Tayloriibacteriota bacterium | reverse complement strand
AGCTGTTGTACTTGCGTAAGGAAATGTTGAAGCTGTAGAAGTTGTTGCGGTGAAGTATCCTGCTAAGGCATTGCTACCTAGATCAGATGAACCGCTGACTGAAAGTGTACGCCAAGGAGATGTTGTACCGATGCCGACATTTCCATTTGAAAGAAGTGACAAAACACTTTGTGTTGCTGATCCAAAAAATTCAGCGATCTTTCCTGACCCACTTTGAATAATATTTAGAAAAGTTCCTGTTGACGATGTTGCATTCTGCACATCATTTCTCATAAATTCTGATGCATTCACTCCTTGCACTGTGTTTGCTATATCAGCAACAAAAGCAGAGGGTACGGATCCGATGATTTTTCGTGGTGACATTTCTCCATCACTTTCAACATTTACTCCAAGATATAATGTCTGATTGAAATCAACACCCGTAAATGGAGTTGTTGATGCGAGCATGACGCTGAAGAGTCCGTTTGTGACCTGCACTTTATTTGAACTATTCAAAGTCTCAGTCCAAATTGCTGCGCCACCTGAAAGCTGAGTATAAAGTTTAAACACAATAGTATATAAACCATCTGCTACAGCGACGTTTGAAGTATTCGTAAGTTTACCTTGATAGTTAATTTCTTTATTGATTGCGGCGTGAGCAGTAGAAATAGCAACAAAAAGACCATTCACAATAAGCACTATTGTGAGAACGAATCCTATTATTTTTTTATTACTACTATAATATTTCATCTAATTTATTGATTCATTTCTCTTTCGATACAAAACCACAAACACACACAGTATGATCAAACCAACAAGCACTATCGCCAAGATATCCTTTCTCAAAATTCCTTTATTTCTCAAATTATTTAACTGATTAAAGAGAAGCGCTTTGAGACTGCCTTCCAATCTCTTTAGTCCTTGATTCTTATAATCAAGAACGATGATTTTCATTTGATAGACTCCACTTTTTCCAAGTGGTGCAAGAGTTGCTTCGTATGCTGTCTTATCTTTATTAACTCTAAGTAAGAATGGAAAAACTTTTGTTGAATCATCTGGATCAATGAGAGTGATCGCAATCGTCTTCAGTATTTCTGGAACTTTTTCATATTCCAAAGAGATTACTAAATTCTTTGAACCGTCGATAACAATACTATTTCCGATATTTATGAGTTTTATACCGCTCTGCATGAAGTCGAAGCCACTTAGTGCAAGATTTGCAATGAGAGGGTCAACATTTCTCAATACCGAAATGTTAGCGAATGGATCTGAATTGGTTTGAACTTCAGATTCTCCATGAATTCCGATCCGAGCTTGTGTCAAAGCTCCAGACGAATATTCCCCATTTGAATCTTTGGCGAAAATTGCATAGTAGTATGTAGTTCCAATCTCAACATGAGAATCTACAAAACTGTTAACCTTACCTTCATAAATCGTTTCTCCATCGAAGACATCTCGTGGGAAGAATTTATCAGATCGAACAAGTCGTACTGAGTCAAAAGTTAAACTTGAAGGATTTGTCCAATTGAGCGTGATGCTTTTTTCTAATGGGCTTGCCTTAAAGTTTGAAACATTTGTCAGAACTGACCCTTCGACATTATTTTTAGTTTGAAAGGAACTTTCTATTATCTGTTTCTTACCACCTACTGTGACTATTTCTATTTTAAAGAAATACGTCGCATGGGAATTCAAAGTTTCAATCTTCACTGAATGATTTGAGGTATATAATAATTCTGAGATCGAACCTATTTCATAATCATTTGTTAAACCCCAATATACTTTTGCTTGAGCGAATTCACTTGTCATATAACTAATGATTGTAGAATCAAGCGCTTGGGTGATTCGTAAATCCCCAATCAATACTTGGCTACCTGCATTTGAAGAGTATGCACTCGACTGAGTTGGTGTTGTTGGATTTACAGGAGGAATGACTACTACGAAAGCTGTGGTTGTCGCGCTGATCAGTGATGATTGTCCTGAATATTTTGGTACAGCATCGAATGCTTCGACACTATATATGTATGTAGTAGAGGCAGTAAGACCTGTATCTGAATAATAGAGAGAGGTGGTACTTGCAATGATCGAACCATCTCGAAAGATTCTGTACCCGACTACCGCCACATCATCAGTTGAAGCATCCCAAGCGAGGTTTATCTGTGATGAAGAGATAACACTTGCCGCAAGATTTGTTGGTACTGTTGGATTGGCGACGTCATTTGCAATAATCCCAAGTGTTGTTTGAAATGTATTTTCAGCTGCATATACATACGGTGATGTCGTTATGACAATCGCTAGTAGTATGCATGCTAAGCTAATAATTTTTTTCATATTTCAAATTACAAGGGTAGAACAGTAATCGTGGTTGTTGCTACATATGTACCATTGGTCTGTACATGTGATGATCCAGATTGAGCCCGAAACTTTAGTGTAGTCAGCGTTCCTGATGGTTGATTGGTCGACGTTCGACTGACGACGGTCTGCACTCCGGTTGAAAGTCCTACCCAACACTTATCACTTGTATCACTTGATCCTGTATTACAAACCGATCCATTATCCTTAAATTTCTGTGCAATATCAGTTCCCTCTACAGTAAATCCAAATCGAGATGCTGTAGCTCCTACTGAAAAGTTAAAATCTGGATCTGAACCTGCTGGTATATAGTCAGCAATACTATCAAGTGATGATTTAAGAGCTGGGGTTGTGCTTGCCTTTATTGTCACTGTGTATCCAGCTGGATTGTCGGTAGTGACGGTAAAGTTAGTTGAACCATTTGCTGTTCCTCCAGTGATTCCTCCAATCGCGGGACTCATGACAACATTTGATGGGGCTGTGACTGAAAGGATTATCTCTTGCATTTGCTGATACCCTGCTTTTATTTTGTACAAAGAACTCGCTCCTTCACCTGTTGCTACCTCGCCCGCTGTATCTTCCATTGTATATGTACCTGAAGATGAACGATTTCCTGAAAAGTTAAGACTATCACTCTGAATCTTGTAAGTTCCACTCGTCATTGTTTGAGCCCAAGCTACTTGAGTTGAATACAAGAAGATCATGATCATCAAACAAATTGTAATATTCTTTACCAAATTCATTGTTTATTTTTTAACTGAAATGGAAATCTTTGAAGCCAACCATCGCACAATCGATACAACTATTACGAGCGCTGCGAAGACAAGAGCAACTAATCTCCAAGGAATAACCCAGAAGACTACTGAAACAGTATCTTTTTGATTGTCGTAACCTTTTACTATTTCTGCAGTCGCAACATATCGACCAAAGAGGAATTGAGGCTTCCAATTAACCTCTCTTTGTCGAAGTGAATTAGGAAGAATAAACCATGGCTCTACCTCGACCTTACCTATTTCTGCACCAAAAAGATTCTTTATATAGATAAATCCTTTTGGGTTTTCATGAACTGTTCCATTATTTTCATACAACAATTCAAAGTTAACCGGACCTCCATCCATAACACTCGCATCATTTTTTAAAGAGAATTTCTTTAAATTGATATCTTCTTTTACTTCACCGGCAATACGAATAAAGAAAAGAGATCCGATACGAGTAATGATTGGACTCGTTCCGACACTTGAATCACCTTGAGGGACTTGCTCTTGACCTGTTGTTACAGTACTAATAACAACACTTCCGTAGAGACCTCCTGGTTGAGCATCAGTCGGAATACTAATAGTTACTGGAATAGTAACTCTTTGAGCATTACCCATGGTGAATGTTGTTGATGGAATCTTTAGGTAATCCTTAAGTGAATACGGACCTCGTTCGCCTTCAAGAAGGACGACCGTCTGATCAATATCTTTTGAACCAGTGAAATCTTCGGTCTGTAGTTGGAATGTTTTTTCCTTACCAAGACGATTTGTCACTATCAAATTAACTACTTTTTTCTCTCCTGGCTTCATGTCAACCTGGTATTTACCTGGACCGACTACGAAATCATTGTAGACAGTTTTATCCGGAAGAGTCTCAACAACGTATGAAGCTGCATGAGAAAGTCTCGGAGAGAAAACTGCGAGAGTTAAAATAAGAATTGATAGTAGTTTTGTAATAATTTTTTTTAGTTTCATAGCGGTATATTAGACTGTCATAACTTAGGCGAACTAGTTAACAATTGCTGTCAATGTAGTCGTTGCTACATAGCTGTCTTGTGGAATGGATGGTATCGGACTTGAATTGATAACAGTTCGGAACTTGATTGTTGTTGTTGCTCCTGAAGCAGTCGTTGCAGTCGCACGATTTATAATCGATCGAGCTGATGTACTTGCATTTATCCAACATGTGTCAACTCCTTCAGTTGCTCCCGTGTTACAAGTGTTTGAACCATTATCTCTAAATGCTAGTGTCACTTCTCCAGTAGTAGAAGCCTCAACACTGTATCCGAAGCCAGCTCTATTTGCTGCTACAGAGAAGGTGTAGTCTGGAACGATTCCCGTGGTTGGTGCGTACGCAGCGATATTTCCTGCACCGCTGTTTCCAACCATACCTGCAGATGAACTGGCGGTTAGCGTCATAGAATAGCCGAGAGCGTTGTTAGTAAGAACTCTTACTGTTGTCTGACCATTTGCCGTACCTCCTGTTATTCCAGCAAGTGCTGGGCTCATAGTTACATTGGCAGTGGGTGTGATAAATGATATTTCTGCTGTTACTGATTGTGTGATTGTGAACTGGTTGTCGATCGCATTACTGATAGCGGGTTCGATAACCAAAAAGAGTATAGCCAACAGTGACAATAGTGCTGTACTTGCTTTTAGTGTCTTCATTGATTCGTTAAACGCATCTTTACTTTTCATATAATTTAATAATTTAATAATTTAATAATTTTTAATAATGTCGACCTTTGTCATAAGCATCACGCTCATGTACCTCTTAACAAAATCTTTTAGGATTTTATGAAGAAGTACATGGACACGATCACTGATTCTTCACAGGCACCAAAACATACACAAAATCATCACCTTTTGCCTTTCGGAAAACTGGGGTGATGATCCCCGCTGTACCGCTACTATCTGGCTTCACAGCAACTTCGTCAGAAAATGATTCTCTGATCTTACTTTTTATAACTTCATCTTTCTCTGGAGAGTTTGATGAAGGTACAACCGCAAGACCATTAAAATCTTTTTGAGAATTATCTCCTAGATTAGATTTATAATTAATATTTGTAGTATTTTGATCTTGCTTGAATGTATTTATAGCTAACTGTGGAATTGCTGAAAAGAAAGCCACAGTTTTTGCAATAATTCTTTGTGAACTAGAGATGATAGAAGCAGTCACCTGATTATTTGAAATATTTGCTGTAATAACTGAATCTCTATTTACTGATTGAAATACAAAAAATAAACTGACCACACAAATACCAGCTGCAAAGATGAGACTCGTATTGTTTAGAGAAAAAAGAGTGTTTGGTTTTTCAAATCTCGAAAATAAAAAAGATTCATTTACGAAATAAGGTAACGCGAATGATGTTGGTACTGATAGCAATGAATGCTGTGGTGCAGATAACAATAGCTGTGTATCGAATGATTGTATTGGAGACACTGACACAATCGATGTGATTGTTGAGACTTCAGAAACTGTCAATGTTGGGGCTTTTACAGTAGCAACAAATGACTGATAGACCTTCTTTGCGATTCTTCTTTTTTCCTTAGTCTTACTTTTGACAATTTCTTGTATTGTCGACTTATGATCAATTATAGATTTTTCTGTGACAAACCAAGAACGACCAATCATTTTACAGTCCAATTTACCCGTTCTACATAGTTGTCCAACATAATCACTGGTGTAACCAAAGAGTTCATGAACTCGTCTTGCCGAGATGTAGTTTTTATCTTGTAAAATAAGACTATCTTCCATAAAATGTTTAGAATAATTATAACGCATCTCGGCACTTTTTATGTTAAAAAATGTGGATAAACCATTCAATTTTAATCAAATAAAATAATGATGAGTAAAATAAGTTTTAGATAATTTTTCCAGAGAGTTGCAGAGTGCCCCTCTGACACTAAAATATGCAGTTGTTTGAGTATTAGCTTCCATCATAACTATCTAAGGAATTTTGTAAGATGTACGTAGAACCCTAAACCGTAAGTAAAACAATGACAAAGTAAATGCTCGACGAAAGAAAATACTTGCTACTAGCTAGAGGACTAGATAAGCATGGGCTACTTATTAACAAAAATTTTGTCACATAACAATTTAGCCAGATAAAGGCTCTACTAGCTTTTCCTAAATTGAATTAAACATATAACTAAATCTAAATATCTACTTTATTTAAGTAAAAAACTATCATTAATAATGTGGATAAATCATTATTATACATTAATAGTAATGTTATAATGTCTATCAAGGTTTACTAAAGTATGATAATGATTAAATTAATATAAATATATGCAAAATAAATACATAACAATAAAGCAGGCATCGAAGATTCTAGGAGTATCACCTCTAACATTAAGAAATTGGGACAATAATGGCAAGTTTCCAGCTGGTCGCCACCCTATCAGTAATTATCGAGTTTATAAGGTTGAGGATATAGAAGAATTGATTCTTCAAATGGGTGTCAGAATTAATGACAAAAGACCTACAAAAACTGAGATCAAAAAGCTTATTGTTAAGCACCTCACCGACTAGTATTTAGTGCTAAGTTTTAGACCTATCCAATAACCTCAAGTAATATCTTTTTCAAAAGCTCAGGATTTGCAGAACCCTTAGTCGCCTTCATTCCCTGCCCGATAAAGAACTGCAATGCTGCCTCTTTTCCATTTTTATAATCAGTCACAACGGTAGGATTTTTTGAAACAATTTCTGTAACAATCTTTTTAATTTCTCCTTCATCACTCTTTTGAATCAATCCATTCTTTTCTGCAATAATTTCTGGATCGCCATCTTCTTTAACCATCAAGGCCATAGCATCTTTTGCACCACGTGATGATAACTTTTTAGCCTCAATCATCTTCATCAATTTTGAAAAGTTTTTAGTAGAAATAGTTTCAACACCTTTTCCTTCTTTTTTGAGCAAACCAAGATAATCAGTAAGAATATAGTTTATAGACAGTTTAGCAATCTCTGACTCTCCTTTTACGACCTCTTCAAAATAATTTCCCACTTCAGGTGATTCAACAAAAACAGCAACTTCCTTTTCAGTCATGATGAAATCCTTCACGAGTCGTTCTCGCTTAATCCATGGAAGTTCTGAAGTTTCTTTTGTGAGTTCTTCCTTACTAAATTCAGCAACCTCACTTATTTTTAATTTAGGTAAATCTGGTTCTGGAAAATATCGATAGTCATGTGAACTTTCTTTTAATCTCTGTGAATATGTTGTTCCAGAATTTTCATCCCAACCTCTCGTCTCCTGCTGAACCTTCCCTCCATTTTCAATCAGTTCAATTTGTCGTGATATCTCAAAAACAATAGCTTTTTCTACAGCCTTAAATGAGTTGAGATTTTTTACTTCTGTTTTTGTTCCAAATTTTTTAGCTTCAGTATTTGCCAATGAAGCAACAGAAATATTTGCCTCAACTCGCATTTCTCCTTTCTCAAGATTTGCCTCCCCTGCCCCAAGGTAACGTAGGAGTAATTGTAGTTCTTTTGCAAACTTCACAGCTGTCTCGGCATCATGGATAACAGGCTCAGTTACGAGTTCCATAAGTGGCACACTGCTTCTATTAAAGTTTATTAAGCTCTTATGATGTGTATCATGAGTTGATTGAGCTGTATCCTCTTCTAAATGGATTCGAGTGAGGTCAATACCGGCGAGATTACCCCCTGAAACGAGAGGATATTTGTACTGACTGATTTGATATCCCTTTGGAATGTCTGGGTAGAAGTAGTTTTTTCGATCCCATTCAGTAAAATCAGCGATAGTTCCGCCTATAGCGTGGCCGATTTTAAGTACATGTTTAATAGCCTGCTTATTGAGCACGGGAAGAGTACCTGGATGGCCCATACAAATAGGACAAACATTAACATTCGGTCGCTCCTCGTCTGGATCGTTTTTACAAGAACAAAACATCTTAGAAGATGTTTTGAGTTCAGCATGGATCTCAAGTCCAATGGTTGCTATGTAGTCCTTATCGTTCATGGGATTAATATATCATTTTCTCAATCGCTTCACAATTTCGTCTGAAAAATTTTTAATTGAAGCATCGTCAAGTACAGTCACCGTAAGAATATCTTTATTAAATTTCTGTAGCTTTTTGATAGCAGCTACTATACACTTTTCATCAGTCGTATCTGTTTTTGTCAGAATAATTGTTTCTTCTTTTTCATCGAGCCCTTGACCATATTTTTTTAATTCATCTCTGATAGTCTTATAGGTATCAATGATTGCAGTATTTTCTAAAGAAATAAGATGCAAAACTCTTTTTGTTCTTTTAATATGTCTCAAGAATTTATGACCCAAACCTTTTCCTTCTGAAGCACCTTCAATAAGTCCAGGAATATCCGCCAAGATAAATCCACCTTTCAAAGCACCGAGGTTTGGTTCGAGTGTTGTAAATTGATAACTTCCCACTTTTGCTTCTGCATTTGTTATAGCATTGAGCAAACTAGACTTTCCCGCATTTGGTAAACCGATGAGTCCAGCATCAGCTACAAGTTCTAGTTCAATGTGAAAATCAGCCTCTTCCCCATCTTTTCCTGGAGTGAATTGTGTCGGAACAATATTTGTTGAAGATTTAAAATGCTCATTACCCAATCCTCCACGACCACCTTTTAATACCAAAATCTTTTCGCCATCATTTACAAGATTGTACTGTCTTTTTGTGCGGCTATCAGTAATCACAGAACCAATTGGAAATTCGATGATAAGATCTTTACCATTACTTCCATACATACTATTTTTCATACCGTCTTGGCCTTTTTCTGATTCAAGCTTCTTTACGTTTCGATACTTTTCAAGAATACCAAGATCACGAATAGCGAGTACGTAGATATCGCCACCATTTCCTCCGTCTCCACCAGAAGGACCCGCCATTTCCCTCCCTCGCTCATGAAGCCATCTCACGACACCAGACCCGCCGTTCCCAGCTTTAATATGAATAGTTAAATCGTCTATAAATGCCATTGTAAAAATCAGTATACACTAAGTAACCCTTTATCCAAAGACTATTAAATTTGTCTATTTGTTTTGTAGATCTCTAAAAGCGCAGACAGGAATGCCACAATAAGTGGACCGGCGATGAATCCAATTGGCCCAAAGTATGCCAAGCCTCCCATAACAGCCAGCAGGATAAGAAACGGATGAACATGAACACCTCTATTTACCAACATGGGCCCCAGAAAATTATCTATTAGACCTATACCCAACATTCCCCAAATGAGAAGTCCGAGAGCATGAAGATGTGTACTTACGAAGAAGAGATAAAGAATTCCAGGAACAAGAACAAGTGATGTTCCAATACCAGGAATCAAAGCTGCGACTACCGCAAAACTTCCCCACAATGCTGGGTTTGGAACACCAAAAATATAGAAGCCAAGACCTGTGAGCAATCCCTGTATCATACCAACAACAAGAGAACCCAGAACTACAGATCGGATAGCTTGCTTCAATTTAGAGAAAATCTTGGCATCATAATCATCCGCTAAAGGACTTAGACTGATTGCACCTTGCTTTAATGATCCACCATCTCTCAGTAGATAGAATAGAGCAAAAAGCATGATCAATATTTCAAAGGCAAAACGTGTTGCACTAGAGAATATAGTATCAAGATTTGCAAATGACCACTCAAGGAAATTTTGTACATACTTGGTGATATTAAAATCATCAAAATTATAAGAAGGAAAAACTCCTCCTAGTTTATTTGACAAAGAAGCTGAGAAAGCGTTAAGGGAATCAATAATTGTTGATCTTTGACCTTCATCAGTAAGACTATAATAAAGATGACCACTTTCTGTATATATCTGTCTTGCTAGAAAGAGCAGTGGAGTTACAACGATTATTGCAATAATACCTATGGTTATAAATGTAGCAACTGAACTCGATTGATTTCCCCTTGCAAAAATACGAGATATCGTGCGATGAAGTGGTCGAAATATGACTGAAAGGACGATGGCTAATAAAAGTGATGTTAGATAAGAATAAAAAATTAGGAAAGTCAGTATTGCTGCACCAACAAGAATCATTAAGAAGAAATAATAGTGTGACTTATTTTCCATGTGTTTATATTATATGTCAATATTATAGCATATACAAATCCTGTCTCATTTCTCCAACACCGATATATTCAGCTTCATTTCGGATGATTTTTTCAAATGGTTTGCATGCGAAGCATCCAGCATCACCACGTGGACAAACAAACTCCCCTTTTTCTCGAGCAGCTTTTACTCGTAGAGCCACTTCATAAACTTTTTTAAATGAATCATCGACACTTGGCAAAGAAACGTCCATTGGTGCATCATCTTTATCCAAATACCAGTAACTTGCTCCGGTCACTTTTCTATTTTGCAGATTTTTAAGAAGAAGTTGATAAATAGGTAATTGTAAAGAATCTTCATTTTCTTCATGCTTACCAGTTTTGAAGTCCAAAATATGCAAACTATCATCCTCAGGTTTCCAGATGAGCCAGTCGATCTTTCCACAAAGGATGATATTTTCATCTTCAGATAAATAAAAATTAGGTGGCATTCCACTTGGATCATCTTTTATTGTCACAATCTTTTTTTGTAATGGTCCTGGATTTTTGACTACCCTTTCAATCATAGCCTTGGCACGCTCTTTTGTTTCGAGCTCCTCAGTTTCAGAATGAAAACCTCCCTTCTTACCACTTACCTTTTTCCAAGCTTTTTCTAAATAATCAAAGATGTCTCGCTCAAACCGCACTTCGGTTTTAAAATCCCCTAGACCTTCTAATACTTCATGAACAGCCACCCCCAAGGCCAGCGCAGGATTAACAAGATTTATTTTTCTATTTGTTTTTGGGTCTTTATAAACATTGTGTAAATAATAAGCACGCGGACACTTTAAAAAATCACCCATTGATGAATGCGATACCCATGTTGCTTTGTATGGATCTTTTGCCATTCTTATTTTAGATAATGAACTTATTTACCAGGATTTGCAGTAACCGTAACTTTATTCATAACAATTTTTTCTATAGGACGATCACCCGCACCTGTAGCAGAATTTGCTATTGCATCCACAACCTCGAGACCAGAGATTACCTTTCCAAAGATTGTATAACTATGAGGAAGTGCGTAATCAGCATGCATAATAAAAAATTGGCTGCCGTTTGTGTTTGGACCAGAGTTTGCCATTGCTACTGTACCTCGAACGTATCCTGCCTTATACGAAGCTGTATTTGAATTCAACTCATCAGCAAATTTGTATCCCGGACCGCTCATACCCGTTCCAGTAGGATCTCCGCCTTGGATCATAAAGCCCTTAATAACTCGATGAAAGATCACGCCATTATAAAAGCCTTTATTTGCTAACTCGATAAAGTTCGCTGCTGCCTTGGGTGCATCTGCATCATATGTTTCAAAAACGATCTTTCCTTTATTTGTCTCAATTGTGACTGTATTCATAAGATTTCTAATTTCTGCTGGCTTAGTTACCGTAGTTATTAATGGTGTCGTTGTTGAAGTTTCCATAATAGGAACTGGGGCTATTGTTTCTTTAGGCCAAATATAATAAATTCCCGCTAAAATAATAACGATAATAATTATTGTGTATACTTTATTCATCTACAGATTATATATTTTTTTAACTGTCTTTACAACTTTATCGATTGCTTCAGGCAAAGGTATCTTTAGATAAAACCCTGCAGCAGCCGCATGTCCTCCACCACCAAATACTTCTGCTAATTTTGCAATATTGTACTTACTTGGATTATTACTTCGTCCGCTCACCCTAATTACATCCTTTTCGATTTCAATAAGTGTAAACCCAACCATCACCCCCTTTACGCTTTTAATTTTATTAGAAATATATCCACCACTAGTATCCTCCTTAAAGATATTATTTTTCACCATATCTTCATGGCTCACAGAAGAAATTGCTACTTCGCCATTTAGAAAAGTTCTAAAAGAAGACAGACCTAGACCCTCAAAGACAAGTCCCTCTTTTCTATTACTATTTTCCATTATAGAAATAGTTTTTTGAAAATCTGGAGCTAGTTTAGCTAGTTCTGTGGCCTTTGCTAGAGTTAGTGAAGAATTGATGCCATGTCGAAATGCTCCTGTATCAGTATAAATTCCCATAAATAGGTTTAAAGCAATGTCATGATCTAGTTTTACACCTATTTGCTCGAAAAGATCGTAGAGCATAGAAGTAACTGATGGATACTTTGGATCAATCCAATTTATTTTTCCGTAGCCAGGATTTGAAATATGATGGTCAATAACAATTGTCATTAATTCTGGTGGAAAGACAATTTCGCTTTTCATCGAAATCCTATCGAGTGAACCCGTATCAAGTATTATAAAAAGATCAAAATCTTTAATATCAATTTCAAAGAAATTCTTTTTTACAATTGTCTCTACGCCTGGAAATGCGAAAGCCGTAGGAATTGCATCATCACCCTGAATGACGGTAACCTTCTTCCCCAATTGTTCAAGAGCTAGTTTCATTGCTAGCGCAGAGCCGATACTGTCAGAATCCGGCGATACATGACAATGAAGCAGGATATGCTTTGCCTTTTGTACTTCTACTTGGAGTTGTAGAGCGAATTCTTTCATTTATTTAAAGATAACTGGAATACTAATCGAATCATCGTTTTCTGGCAAACCAGAAGGATTGTCTTTTTTTAGAACTAAAGTTCCCTTTGAACCTTTTATAAAGTTATCGAATTGAAGATTTCCAACAAATTTAACAAATTCTGTTGTTGTCCATTCACTTTGAGCGGTAGCGTGTCCTTCAGCGATAGTATTTCCATATGGATCAAGAAGAACCAACGGAAAACTGCCTTCGAAGAACCATTGTCCACGAGCCCTGCCAGCAACTGTTAGTGGTGAAGCGATTTCAGCATCTTTGATAGGTGATGTAACAAGAATGATATTGCTTTTATCTGAAGGTTTTATATCAATAACAGAATTATCAAAAAAGCCAGAGAAAAAGAGGGCGATTGCAACAACGATGGCTATTACGAAGATGATAAAAAGGGTTCTTTTCATTGAAGATCAAGACAAACTGAATTAATGCAATATCTCTTGCTCGTTTCTGTTGGTCCATCATCAAAGACATGACCTAGATGAGAATTACAGTTTGCGCACACAATCTCAATTCTTCTCATTCCATGATCGTTATCAGGAATTTCTTTTACGGAACCGGCAATTGCCTTATCAAAACTTGGCCATCCAGTTCCTGAATCAAATTGGGCATCTGAAGTGAAGATCGGATTTTCGCAATTCATACACTTATATGTTCCATCTTTTGTTTTATGAACATATTTACCACTAAAAGGCGCTTCCGTTCCCTTATGCTTTAATACATTTTCCTGTTCTGGCGTTAATTTTTTCATATTATTTAATTAATTTACCAAATCGTTCTTGTAAATGAGCCAATTTTGGCGCAATGACCAGTTGGCAATATGGCTGATTCTTATTATTTTTATAATATTCTCGATGATATTCTTCGCCAGGATAAAACTTTATTAATGGTTGTACTTCAGTCACAACTGGTTTATCGTAGGCTTTTGTTTCATTTAATTCTTCAACAAGCTTTTCTGCTTTTTCTTTTTGCTCGAGATCTACATAGAAAATACCCGAACGATACTGAGTACCAACGTCATTTCCTTGGCGATTGAGAGTCGTTGGATCATGCGTATTAAAGAAAACCGACAATAGATCGTCGTAACTGATGACGGATGGATCGTATTTTATTTCAATAGCTTCTGCATGGTCACGTATAGCGTGATAGTTTGGATTTTCTGTTTTTCCACCTGTGTAGCCGGGCAAAACTGAAGTTACCCCTTTGAGCATAGAAAATACCGCCTCTGTACACCAAAAGCATCCATTAGCAAATACTGCGGTTTTTGTAGTGTTATCCATATTTTTATCCAAAAGTAAATGTAAAGGCTTTTAATCCCTTCTTCAAGATCTTAAGACTAAGTTTGTGCTTTCCATAGTCGATTCCTTCAACTAAATTATAAAGTTTTTCAGCTTTTGTGTCTATTGTTTTAATTTTTGCATCATCCACATAAACCTCTATCTGATTTTCACCACTTGCAACCATATACACGTTCTTTGCAGTATACGTATAAATTATCGATCCTGGTTCAACATTTTCTGAATATTCAGGATTAATATTCCATTTTCCAACAAAGTTTACCTTACTATTTTCGGAGCTTCCATTTCGACTTGAACCAAAATAGAGTTCAGGACTTCCAACAGAGTTTGGATTTATGGTGATAACATTTGAAGGTTGAGTTAGAGGTTTTGAAACATTGAGAGCGTCTTGGATTGCCATTTCAGTCTTATCATAATCCCCTTCTCCAATGTGATCATAAATAATATTTCCGTCGAGATCGATAAGATATTTTCGTGGCCAGTACTGATTTCCGTAAGCATTCCATGTTGAATAATTATTATCCAAGATAACTGGGTATGTGATACCGAGATCTTTCACAGCTTTCTCTACGTTCGCTTGAATTTTTTCAAATCCAAATTCTGGTGTGTGAATTCCAATCACTACAAGTCCTTGGTCTTTATATTTGTCGTACCACTGCTTTACATATGGTAATGTTCTTTGACAATTGATACATGAATAAGTCCAAATATCGAGTAGCACCACCTTTTTACCTTTAAACTGGGCCAATGTTATCGGCTTTTCATCAGTATTTATATAACCTGAAGGCGAAACAAATTCTGGAGCTTTTCCAAGATTTAGTTTTAATTTTGGTTTTTGGAGAAGATTTTGTTCAACCTTCGTTACATCAAAAAAACCTGAAGACAGAAGACCCGACTCTATTTTCTTATCGAATCCAACAATGATCGCTAGACCAACAAGAATAAAAATAATTCCAAGTGTCTTTTTAAACCATCCGTTAGTATCAGCAGCAACTCCCAATTTTTCTATAATCTTTTGACCAACAAAAGAAATAATAAAAAGTGAAATACAGAGACCAATAGTGTATGAGAGTAGATAAATCGAACCAGTTAGAAAACTTTGAGGCAAAACCGTAGCTAAGATAATGAAATACGTCGGACTACATGTAGAAAAAACAGGACCAAGAGAAGCACCGATAATAATATCTCCCCAAATACTATTTTTCTTCATTCCATCAGTCATGACTTTATTTGAAGCCATATTGAGCTTTGAGAGATTAAGAAGATTTGGAAAAACAGTCACAATTCCAAAAAGAACAATAATTCCACCTGAAATCCACATCCAAAGGCTCTGGGGAATATTAATAAAAACAGTACTAACCTTTAGGAGTAGTGTAAAAATAATAACTGAAGCGCCAAGTGACAAAACCACCGTCAAAGCTTTATTCCTATGTATTTTTTCACCTGTAAGTGATCCGCCAACGATAACTGGTAAAAGTGGCAATATGCATGGCGCCAAAACTGTTAAAACTCCTGCTAAAAACGATATAAGTAACAGTGTCATAGACTATAATTATACACAATTTTTACACTTTCCGTAGAATTCAAGTGAGTGCTCGTTAATAAATGAAAACTTTTTTGAATAAATCATAGGATTTGGCAATTCGCAATACTCTATCTCTTCAATAATTCTACATTTTCTACAAACAATATGATGATGATGTGCATCATTCATTTCATAGAAAAATGAGTCTCCTCGTAAATCTATCTTAAGAATCAATCTAAATTCTGTAAAATATTCCAGAGTTCTATAGATTGTAGCTTTATCTATTTTTGATAGTTTTGATTTAATTTGCTCTGCAGTCAAAGGTTTTTTAGATTCATATAAGACTTTTAGGATTGCTTCTCGAGGTTTAGTCAGCGTATATCCAAGATTCTTAAAAAGGATCGGAATTCCTTGCATTCTAATGAGACTTGAATAACCAAATTTATTGTTTTTTTTGCTGATCTCGAACTCGTCTGTGTTCATATTGGTCATTATATTCTAAATGCGACTAAGTTGCAATTACGATTATAATTAGCTATAGTTATGTACTAGTAATTGCGACCCATTCGCAATTAAAAAAATCATGCTAATCATAATAAGTATCGCAGCGTTTGTTTGCACTCTACTTGGTGGAATCTTCGCTTTAAAGTTTAAAGACAAACTCCATCTTATTCTTGGTTTCAGTGCTGGAGCAGTTATCGGTGTTGCCTTTTTCGATCTTCTTCCAGAAGCCATAGAACTTTCAGCAAATTCTCATGTTACGACTATAGTAGCTATCGGTTTTGTGGTTTATATGATTCTTGATCGCTTCGTCCTTCTCCACTCACATAACGACGATCATGAAAACCATCGCGGCGCTATCGGAGCAAGTAGTCTTTCTATACATAGCTTCTTTGATGGAATCGGGATCGGTTTGGCTTTTCAAGTTTCTACTTCAGTCGGTCTTATTGCCACAATTGCTGTTTTGACTCACGACTTCTCAGATGGAATAAATACAGTAAATATGATTTTGAAAAGTGGGGGTCAAAAGAAAACAGCTTTTAAATGGCTGGCTGTTGATGCGTTAGCGCCAGTTGTCGGTGTAATCTCAACCCTCTTCTTCCATGTTTCAGAATCAACCCTTGGAATACTCTTGGCCCTTTTCACAGGATTTTTCCTCTATATCGGTGCTAGTGATCTTCTACCAGAAAGTCACCACAACCATCCAACAATTTGGACTACGGTTCTTACTATTATGGGTATGACTGTGATCTATCTTGCTATCAGTTTTGCACAAATCTAAATCGTATACATTGGTTTAACAAGAAGTAAATATATATTCGCAATACAAAAGATACCGGCCATAAACCACACCGCAATCTCTGTATATCCAAAACTAAAAATCCCATAGGCCACAAGCGCCATCATTACACCAAGTATATCGATACATATTTTTTTCCTGAGAAGATCTTGATAATCTATTCGCCCTAGAAGCAACGCATACTTTATAACTGCAATAGAAAAGAGAAGTCCTGTGAGAAAGATAAATAGTTGAGCATGATTGAAAGTGAAAGCTAGTGCCAAATAGAGAAGAAACAATAGAGCATCAACATTTTTTTGTTGCACATTTTCCTTTGGCACAATACCTGCATAAAGTTTGATTGAGAAATACGTATTAATGGTAATTGTAAAATAGAAAATAATTAACGGCAAAGAAATACTAAAATTATCGATCGTGATCGTACCCACAATACCAACAATCAAAAATAATAAACTAACAAATAAAGCTTTTTTTTGTGAATTCATATTTTTCTAATATCGTTATATTTTTTTGTAAAAGGTCGATGGAAGACAACTTGCCAGATAAAGTTCAAGCCATATCTCAAATTTGTCAAAAATATTCCCTCTTTCTTCAGACGTCGACATGATGTGTGCACATAAAAGCTCATATCAAAAACCACTTTCCCTGCTTTATTGAGACGACGAGCAATATCAGTATCTTCACCATAAAAGTCAATTGATTCATCAAAACCTCCAACAGAGAACATGGCTTCCTTTTTTGCAATAAAATTTCCACCCAAGACCATATACCCAACAAGTCTATATGTAAGTGGTGCAGAAAGATACCACAAACCTGTCATTATAGTTTTAGGAATAAAAGCGGCATCGTAGTATCTATAAGGACCGCTAAGGCAAACCATATCAGGTCTACGCTTAAAAGATCTCTCGATAGTATCAAACCATTTTGGAGATATATGTGTATCGGCATCAACATATGCGATGTAATCTCCACTTGCTTCAACTAAACCTCTTTGTCGAGCCTTCGTCAAACCCTTTCTCGATTCATCAACAACCCTTACACCTTTTGATAAGGCTATTTCTTTTGTTTGGTCGGTACTGGCATTATTGATAACGATAATCTCACAGAATCGCCCATTTGAATTCTTGATGGCATTATCTAGACAAGCTCCAATATAGTTTGCCTCATTATATGCTGGTATTACAAGAGATATTTTCATAGATTGTTTTTATAGATT
>JANXRK010000054.1 GCA_025353045.1 Candidatus Tayloriibacteriota bacterium | reverse complement strand
AAAGTGGAGTAACTCATCAGGAGTATATTTCTCATCAAGCATAAGGTGTCCTGCATCACCGTATGAATCAAGCATTGATTGCTCAATAGTTATGTCTTTCCCAGCAGCAAAAAGATGGCGGACGACAAGCGCTGTATACAGTTTGCTAACTGATGCGATCGGAACAACTTTACTTGAATTAGATTCTAAATATTTTTCACCAGTTGCAAGATTGGCGACGAGATATGATTCTGCGGTTATATAAGGCTTTTGAATAGGAACTTTTGGTTTTGGCTCTGGTACAATAGGCTTTTCATGATCATCCATGAAAATCTTTGGATCAACATCAGAAGTAGGTGTTTTTCCAAATACAGAACCGAACTCAATTACATGAGTCTGGTCTGCAACAGGCACACTTTTAGTTTCCTCTACTATTTTTACTGACACTACTGTCACAATGATAATGAAGCAAAAAAACCAGAGGTATTTGATTCTATTCATTATCTATATTATAGCGCATATCAGAGAGTAAGATTCATTAACGAGTAATAGAAATGACTGGGGTAATTTCCCCTACAGCACCTATTGTCACTCGCCCATTTGCATCCTGCATTATGGAATATTTTGCATCATAATCAGTAGTTGTTGTAAAATGTGCTCCTGCGACTGAAGGATCAAAGGGTAATGTTGAAATATAAGTTGGAGATAAACATGGAGCAATATCAGCCTCGCCTACAGTATTAGATATATTTTTAGGTGCTGTTAATAAGGTTGCAGGACAATTAAATAATCCCTTATTTTCTGCCATATTTTGACCTACAGCATTTAATATAGCTGTGACATTACTAACCCTCTGTGAATCTCTAGCTAATTTAAATTGTCTCGATGGATTGATAGCAACCAAAACGACAGCCGCCAAAACTGCAATAATCCCGATAACAACCAAAATTTCAATCAATGTAAAACCCTTATTGTTTATTCTTTTATACATATTTTTATAATAATTAATTAATAATACATTGATTATATAGAATCGAGATGAAATCCTAATAAAATTTTGATAAAAAAGGGATAAAATTC
The DNA here is from genome assembly GCA_025353045.1 of Candidatus Tayloriibacteriota bacterium. Taxonomy (GTDB): domain Bacteria; phylum Patescibacteriota; class Minisyncoccia; order Phycocordibacterales; family PALSA-1337; genus CAIOGI01. The sequence continues at coordinate 10,831 of JANXRK010000054.1, read as the reverse complement.
AGCATTCGAATACAAAAAATAATATAAGTATATACTATCAACATTTGATTAATTGTGACTGATTATTTTATAATGATAGTAATCACAACTCTTACTTTTGCGTGGCGCTCGCGTTTTATTAATCTAACAAAAAATAAAATATGATCGAAGAAAAGATTCCTAGATATATCGTTGAATTTAAAACTGAAATTATCAAGCACCTTGATGATGGATTCACTTTGGTAAACAAAAAGATTGAAAAAGAAGTAGGAGAATTAGCTACAGCAACAGCAAAGCAGTTTGCTATTATAGATAAGAGGTTTGATGGAGTGGATGAGAGGTTTAATCGAATAGAAGAAAGATTGGACAGACATGATGTAGAATTCAAAGGAATTAATAATAGGTTAGATAGACATGATGCAGAATTTGAAGGGATCAATAACAGATTAGATAGGATAGAATCCGATGTTGTTGAGATAAAAGTAAGTATAAGAAAAATAGAAGGACATATTGGTAGATATGAAGTCAGAGCTCAAAACATTGAGGCTATTTTACTGGAGGATCACAAACCAAGAATTGTTGCCTTAGAAAGTAAAGTATTCGCATAGAACTAATCAGTAGAGATAACCTCAACCTTAGTATCATAGACCTTCACCTTTGTCTGTCTTTTAACTTGTATATTTTTGTAATTTCCATGTGATCGAATCACTCTTAGACCATTTTCGTTTTTTGTACTATCAATTACACAATGCAAATCTTTTATTTCAGTAGAAGTAGAGACTGTATAAAAATAATCATGCGAAATATTCAAAATCGCCTGATCAATACAACTGTATGCATTATAATAATTCATTGATCGATATTCTTTCAATCGTGTCTGATCAAAAAATAAAGCGATTTCAATCGACTGAGTATAAGAAAAAGCTAAAAGTAAACTCGTGACTGATATGATCAATGAAAGTGCAATAAATCCTTTATTCATGATAATTAGTAATTAATGATTGATAATCTGTATTGGTAAAACTTGGCTTTTTAGATTGTAAATAAATTTGCCCTAAAATTGAAGAAAAAACTCCAACCATTAATAGCGATAGCAGACCGATATAAATCACAATTTCGACAAGTGAAAATCCTCTATTCATAGTAGTTTAATTATTTAGCTTTAATATCGATACCCCTCGATTATCTCCCGTAGCAAAATATATATTGTCTTTATCACAAGCCATTTTGACTGGAAAATTTCCCAATGACATTTCAAATACTTTGGTCTGAAGTGTTGAATCAAATACCTGAAATTCCTTACCTGGAGAATGCGTCAACATAAAAATATTTTGTGGTCTCACAATGAAGCCGTACAACCCTCCAGGAATATCTTTGGAGGTGAGTGTTGAGCTCGTTCCAAAAAGAAAAGCCTCATGATTTGTAATAACATTAAATCCACCAACAGTTCTTCCAAAACCAAGTTGCCCCTCAAAATAGTCGAGTGTCTTTCCTTCTTGTGTCTGCCAGCCAGTTGGTGATAAAGAATTGATTAGAATGGGATGACTCTTATCAACAATATCTAAAACCCTCATTTGCTTTTCATCAGAAGCCGCAAGATAAGCTTTATCTCCCCTTACGTATATATCATTGATCAAAGTATTTGTTTCAAATTGACCCACGACAAAAGGACTGTGAATATCCGACACATCAACAATCGAAAATTCTGCGCCATTCCACTTAGCAGTTCCTAAATACACAAACCCTCTTGAATAGAAAATTGAAGAGGCAAAAGAAGCAGTGGTCGTTGGAGTTGGTAATGGTAATTTTATTTGAGAAATAAGTTGAGGAGAACTCCTATTATGAATATCCACTATCTGTAACTGATTGACAGTACTGGCTTGAGCAAGAAAAGCGTATGGACCAGCAATATCAATGGCCACTAGACCAGGTCCAGTATTTAATGAAGAAATGACGCTAGGATTTGAAGGATTTTTCGCATCAATAATAAAAAAGTCTGGCGCAGCAGAAACTGTCGAATCCGCAGTCAGATATACTATATCGTTTCTTATTTCGAGGTCAGTACTAGGATTACCACTTCCAATATCTACACCCTGAGAAAATAAGTTTATTTTGTTTTGATTAAATTTTAATTGAGAATCACAGGTGTTTCTTCCCCATGATTCAACATAATCAGATTGAGTCAAAGAAAATAGATCATTAGACAAAATCTCACTGTCATTTCCGTATAACTCCTTAGAAAGATTAGTTCTTAGATCCATTTTATGGGTCAACTCTTTAATCTTATCAAGTTCATTGAGAGACCAGATCTTTAATTTTTGCATCGATAAAGACAAGGTAAAAGTAGAAAGGGTAAAAAGAATAAAAAGAGAAAAGGCCAACATAATCTCCATAGTCAAAAATCCCTTAGTATGATCCGCACAGTTATTTAGATAAATGATTTGTGATTTCATAGACAGGCAAGATAATAGATAGAGCAATTGATCCTACAATCAAACCCATAATAACCATAAGCAAAGGCTCGATGAGCGATGTAAATCTTTTAAGAATTGTCTCAATATCTTGTTCAAATATTTTTGAGCAATGCCCAAGCATATGTCCAAGATTTCCGGTTCTTTCACCAAGAGCAGACATATCGATAAGTAGTTGTGGAAAAAATTTATAATACTTTCGTAATGAATTTGAAAAAGAAATTCCTTGAAGCGACTCATTGTAAATTTCATCGAATACTTTTTGATACACAATATTTTTCGATGAATCTCTAGAAAACACAAGCATTTCTGGTAATCCTTTTTCTGAAGATAAAAGCATTTCTCCCATTCCGCAAACAGAAGTCATCATATATATTTTTATATATGTATGCAGATAAGGTACCGAAATGATACTTTTGTGAAATTTAAATTTGATAGACTGATTTTTATTAATCAAAAAACGTATACCGAAAAACAATATAATTAAGCTCAATCCAAAATATATTCCATACGAAATAAGAAAATAATATAAGTTTTGTACTATGCGAGTTATCAAAGGTAATTTAATATCAAGACTACTCAACAAAGGAATTATTTTAGGAAAAATATAGAGGATAAGAAAAAGTGTCATAGCAATCGTAGCAATAACGATAAAGCCCGGATAAATAAGTGAACTAACGATCTTCTTTTTTATATCATTTTTCTTTTCTAAATAGACATATGCTTGAGATAGAGCGGAGGAAAGGTGACCTCCTTCCTCTCCATTTTTTATAAGTACAACAAGTAGATCATCGAAACTAAGTTTCAAATTTCTTATACTTTTGCTCAATGTCATTCCCTCCTCAACATTTTTAATAAGAATCTCATAAATTCTTTTTCTTTTCAGAGATGAATCGATATTCTTCATCATCGACAAAGCTTCGACAATGGAAACTCCAGAATTTAAAAGTAAAGAAAGTCTCTGCGCAAAAAAGATTTGATCTGGAAGTCTGAAGGATTTATTCATGTAATGTTCTATTTATTTCTTCTTCCGTCGTAATACCCCTCTCAACCTTGTCGATGCCGTCTTCATACATTGTTCTCATTCCTTTGCTCTTGGCGTATCGCGCAATCTCTTCTATAGGTGTACGCGACATTATGTATTTCCGAAGTTCTTCATCAACGACAAGTGTCTCGGCAACCACAGTTCGACCTTTAAAACCAAGATTTCCACATGCATTACATCCGCAACCAGCCCCTTTGCAATTCTCACATACCTTTCTCACCAGTCTTTGGGCAATTACTAGCGAAAGTGTTGAAGCCACTAGATAGGGATCTATACCCATATCTATAAGCCTTGGAATCGCTCCGAGAGCGGAGTTTGTATGAAGTGTCGACAGAAGGAGATGCCCGGTCAAGGAAACGTTTGTAGCGATCTGCGCTGTCTCTGTGTCACGTATTTCTCCAACCATAATGATGTCAGGGTCTTGGCGTACAATCGAACGCAATCCATTTGCAAAAGTAATACCATGTCGTGAATGAATCTGTATCTGACGTACTCCAGCAATGGCATATTCAATAGGATCTTCAAGTGTAATAATGGAATTTTTCTCGGTGGAAAGGGATGAAATCAAAGTATATAGAGTAGAAGTCTTGCCAGATCCTGTTGGCCCAGTAACTAAAACCATTCCTTGATGATATGAGAGGCGATTTACAATTCTTTCAACATCATGATCAGAAAAACCAAGTTTACCTAGATTTGGAATATCATTTTCATTTCTCAGTATTCTCAAGACAGCATTTTCTCCATAATGAGTTGGAATGATAGACACTCGAATATCACAATCGCATATACTCTGTGAAAAATGGAATCTTCCGTCCTGCGGTACAAAATGAATATCAGTACGAAGCCCTGCCAGAACTTTTATCCGAGCTATAAGCTCCTCGTGCGAAGTATCAGATAAGGTATCAACATAGGTAAGCACGCCATCAATGCGATATCGTATAATCAATCCTTCTTCCATTGGATCAATATGAATATCCGAAGAATTTCTGTGATATCCGTACACAACCAAAGAATCAACAAGCTCAACTATAGACTGAATATCATGCAACATCTTATCGTTATTTATAATTTCATATATCTTTTCTTGCATGAGAAAAGAATATCAAAACTGTATGAAATCTAAATAAAATTCTGATAAAAAAGGGATAAAATAATAGCTTGTCTGTGGATAAATGAAGAAATAAATCAAAATTGACCTTATACTAGGTCACATTTGATTTTATGTTTTTTGTATTGTCAAACTAAACCGGCCACTCTTCAATCATTAACATCTTCTTATCTTTGATCGGCATGTCTTTCCAAATCTCTTCAGTCACATACGGAATGAAAGGATGGAGGGCAATCAAAATTTTTGAAAGCGTATAAAGCAAAAATTGCTTTCGTGATTTTATTTCTTCAACTGTTCCCTCTTTCAAAACCCTTTTACTCTCTTCAAGAATCTCATCAGCAAAACGATGCCAAGCGTAATGATAAAGCTTTTCACCTGCTAAATATAGGCGATAATTTTCCATATCTGACGTCACATCTTTCAAAAGATCATCGAGTTCCTTATCAGAGACAGTATTTTCATCTAAAACTTCACTTTCAACAGTAGTCAAAACAAAGCGAGTAATATTCCAAAGTTTATTTGCAAAGTGTTTATATCCTCTGACTTTATCTTCAGAAAGTTTCAAATCATTTCCAGGTCCATTTCCAATGATAAGCGAGAGGCGAGTAGCATCTGCACCATATTTTTCAATCATATCAAGAGGATCAATAATATTTCCTAAAGATTTTGACATTTTCTTTCCTTTTCCATCTCGCACAAGACCGTGAAGATACACAGTCTTAAATGGAATAGTATCAAGCAAACAACCGGTCATCAAAATCATTCGAGCAACCCAAAAAAACAAAATATCATATCCTGTTTCCAAAAGATCCGTAGGATGGAAGGTTTTCAGATCAGTAGTCTTTTCTGGCCACCCCAAAGTTGAAAATGTCCAAAGACCAGATGAAAACCAAGTATCCAAAGTGTCTTCATCCTGCTTCCAACCTTCACCCCTTGGTTCTTCAATACCAACGTAAATCTCTTCGCTCTTATACCAAACGGGGATTCGATGTCCATACCAAATCTGTCTCGAGATGCACCAATCACGAAGATTATTAATCCAATGAATATAGGTTTTTTCAAATCTATCAGGAATAATAGTAATTTTTTTACTCTCAACAACTTCAAGCATCATTTCTTTTAATGTCTGCTCTTTGCCATTTTTCTTGAACTTTTTATTTACAGCGATAAACCATTGAAGCATAACTTGAGGCTCAACAATTCCACCTGTTCTTTCTGCTGTTGCGATGTTGTGAGTATAATCCTCTTCTTTTTCTAAAAGTCCCTTGGCTTTTAATTTCTCAACAATCTTTGGTCGAGCTTCAGCGATTTTCATACCAGAAAATTCTCCAGCGACTGGTAGAAGTTTTCCAACCTTATCAATTATTTGTTCTCCAGAGAGTTTGTGTCGTTCTGCAATTTCAAAGTCGACCGTACTATGATACGGAGTAATAGTCATAACTCCAGTTCCAAACGTCATATCGATAGATTCGTCTTTTATAACTGTTGCAGTGATATGTCCATTGATCCATTCCAATTCAAAAGTATCTCCGTGTTTATATTTTACATAGCGTTCGTCATCAGGGTGCATTACAACGTACTTATCGCCGAATTTTGTTTCTGGTCGCGCTGTTCCAATAGTAAAAGGTCCGTATTTAAAATAATAAAACTTAGTCTTTTGTTCTTCATAAACAATTTCATCATCAGAAATAGTTGTTTGACCTTTTGGATCCCAGTTTACGATTCGATTTCCACGATAAATTAGTCCAAGATCATACATTTCTTTAAATGCCGTTCGAACGGCCAGATTTCTTTTTTCATCCAATGTAAAGGCTTCTCGAGACCAATCAATCGAAGCCCCCATTTTTTTAACTTGAGTAACGATAGTATCGTGACTAGTTGTTGCAAAGTCATTTACTTTTTTCAAAAAAACTTCTCGGCCCAAATCATGGCGATTTGTTCCTTCTGCTTTTACTAATTCTTTTTCAACTTTTGATTGAGTAGCTATCGCCGCGTGATCAGTACCCGGAAGCCATAGGGTTTTGAAACCCTTCATTCTTTTGTATCGAATCAAAATATCTTCGATTGCAAGCATTGCCGCATGACCCATATGCAGAGTTCCGGTCACATTTGGAGGAGGTAAAACAATAGTGTAAGGCTCCTCATGACGCTTCGGTAAATTATCAGGATTAAAATATCCGCTTTCGATCCAATCAGAGTAAATTTTGTCCTCAACTTCGAGGTGATTATAGGGTTTTAGGAACTTTTCATTCATGAGCAAATCATAACAGAAATATTGTTTTTTTGCCTCTTTTTGACCTTATTTAGAGCCTTATTTCTATTATTGACTTATATCTATATCTATGTTACTATTACACCAGACCTCAGCAGGTCATTGACAACAAAAACTGGGCCCTTAAAAGCCCTGCAATCGGATAACGTTATGACAATGAGACAACCACAGAAGCTCAAGTTCCTTCGTAAGTTTTCGAAGGTGACTTGTGACTTCGATCGGAATGATTACACCATCTTCGACTTGGCGGCCTACGATAAGCAAGGCGACACCGCTGGCTCCGCAACCAACGTTAGGTATAATGACGGCCTCGATCTGACGAAGATGGATCGGTGGCACGAACGACTCGCCAAAGGCGAAACATTCACCCTCAAGGTGAATCCCTTCAAGGACGATCCAAATGGAGGTGCACGCACCCCAGGGCCGTCGAACTCCCTGAAATTCAACAATCACGCTTGGCCTGAGCGTATCATCAGAGCGATCTGGAGATCGGCTCTGAAGCTCCTTGCTATCTTTCTACTAATGCTGCTCTCGGGCTGGGTAGGAAGCTCTTGCGCTAAGAGAAACATAGGCCTCGAGCTCGAGAAGGCTCGACTTGAAGGGAGGTTGGAATCTCTGCAGACCGACCGGTCCGCTGTGACTCCCCCTAGCTCCACTACACCGACCACGAAGCCTCAAGCTTCGACGGCTTCTGCACGAGTTCCCTCGGGTGCGCCCGCCCCCGCGGCCGCACCCTCATCGACTCCGACGACACAAGTCAAGGAGAAGGGCTGGTGGAAATCATTCTGGTCTTTCGTCACTGGAGACTCCGATAAATCCACCCCGATTCCTGAGTCAGCCCCTGTCGCAGATCAGTCCGCGACACAAGAAGCTGCGCCCGATGCACTGGTCGCGACCATGTCAACGCTTAGTCTGGACTCTCGGGTCCCAACAAACGCGATATACGTGGCTCGGGGAATCAAACTCCCTGAGCCTGGCGCGAAACCGATCATGGTTACCAACTACGTGGCTCCAGACGCGCTGGGAACCTGGTTCATCACGCCGGTCGACTGCGATATCCAGTTCTGGCCACGAGCGAACCGAAATTCGTTCATGGTGTTTGCAAACACCAACAGCCTGGAAAATGTTGGTCTGGTTGGGCTCACCCCGAAGAGTCCGCACTATGATGGGGTGATCTCCTACTGGATAATATACACAGGCGACAAGAACATGCTATCGCCTGAAGGGATGGAAGTGGACATCAAACTCTCTCCTCTCACCCGCCGGAAGTAACTACAGAAACGAACACGGCCCGGACGTATGTCCGGGCTGTATTTTTTTACTTATTATTTAATTTTAGTCTACAAAAAAGGATCTGGTACATTGAGCGTTCCTGCTATCAATCGAATGATGCCGTAAGCTGAGAGCATAACCACCATTCCAATAGTTCCCCACAAAATACTTCTCTTCCCATTATTTCTTTTCTCTGAATCATCCTGACTTAAAATCATACCGAATATTCCCCAAACAAAGATAAAGAAGGCGAGTACAAAGAGAACACTGAGAACAGGATTAACTATAGTATCAGTAATTTTTCCAAGTAAGCCTCCTAATGATGGATTATCTTTAAGTACTTTTGAAGCGGTCTGAGCGTGTGCAACATTGACCAAATTAAACATGTAGAAATTAGTTAGGAACGATAACTGGGGGAGGAAGTTGAATATTATCAATTTTCTGAATAGGTGCTCGGTTTTGACCAAATTGGAATGAGTTTGTTAAGAGATATACAAGTCCCCAAATCGACAAAATAACGAACAAACCAATAACTCCGTAGAGAATCGCCATACCTCCCTTCTTTCGATCTTCTTCACCTCCTGCGATGAGATAGCGGATGACATTGATGATAATCCAAACAACAGCAAGTGAGATCGCGAGCTGAACAACAAGGTTTCCAATATTTGTTGCTTTCTGTGCAACACCGTTAATATCATTCAATGCTTGTGCAAATGCAAAGCTTGGTGAAAATGCGAGAACAAGGGCGATGAGTTTCTTCATAAAAAAATAATGTTTGATTTAATAATAACCCACAAATTATATCAACTACACCAGATAACACAAATCAATATGTGGATAGACTTATATACCTGTTGGCTTCGAAATTTTGATATTTTCAAAACTTGGCTTTTGGTTTTGAGCAAAACGGAAGGTTCCTGTAAGAATAGATACCAATCCCCAAATCGACAAAATAACGAACAAACCAATAACTCCGTAGAGAATCGCCATACCTCCCTTCTTTCGATCTTCTTCACCTCCTGCGATGAGATAGCGGATGACATTGATGATAATCCAAACTACCGCCAAAGCAATAGCTAAACCTATTACCAAATCTCCAATATACGTTGCTTTTTGAGCAACTCCATTTATATCTCGCAATCCGCCTTGTTGACTATATTGCTGTTGTGGAGGAACGACTGGAGCACCGTATTGGACGTTGCCATAGACCTGGGCAAAAGCTAGGCTTGGAGTTAGTAACAAGATAATTGCAATAAGTTTTTTCATATTATTTTATTAATTTGAATTATTACTACTTGGAGGAAGTGGGTTAGAATTGTTGCTTGTAGCTGGAAGTGGTGCTGAGTTATTGCTTGTTGATGGGAATGGCGATGAGTTATTGCTTGTTGATGGGAGTGGATTTGAATTATTTCCAGTCGCAGGTGCAGTATTCCCCCCACCATTAAACACACTATTCGATGATCCACCATTTCCTCCAGTACCAAACATCACAGTGTCTGGCTTTTTATCATCAAGATTGAGAGAATTTCTGACAACCGCAACGATTCCCCAAAATGAAAGTATAACGAAGAATCCTATAATACTGTACAAAACATACATTCCGGCCTGAACACGATCTTGTTCAGCAAAAAAGAAATATTTCACTACATTCCACACAAAAATAATCACTGCTAATCCAATTATTAGAGTTAATCCTATGTTTAAATATTCAACGATCGATCCAGCTATATCTTTTAATGTCTTATTTTGTGCAAAAGTGATGGCTGGAGTGAATGCAAGAAGTCCAAGTGCTATTTTTGTATATGTATGTTTCATAAATTTATTATTATTTTTGTTGTGTAAACTGACTCTGATCGACCACTCCTGCGCTTACCAAGGTATTTTTCATAACCTCAACTATCACTTTTGAACCGATAAGTATTGCGGTTCCAATAACTGCTGCGAGAAAATATTCTTTGGCTTCCTTGAGAGCAGATTCATTTCCTTGAGCTAGAATTAATTTAAATCCAATCCAAATGAAGGCGAAGACAGCGACGATCGCTCCAATAAATATCATGATATCAACAACTTGGAATAGGAGCTGCTGAATATTGTTTGCTTTGATAGGGTTGTCTAATTTGATAGGACTCTTTGAAGTAGCAGTAACTGCTGCCTTAGGTGTTGTAGTATCTATAGTCGTACCTTCTGGCACATCACTTGAATTATTCTGTGCAAAAGCGATATTGAAAGAAAAAGTTATAAAAAAGAGTGCTATGACCAAAACTATTTTATTGATAATTCCTTTTTTCATTATTTTTTCGTATTAACAAATGTATTTACAACTACTTTTGAAGTGTCAGTTATAAACCAATCGATGACTGTCACAACCGCGAACCAAGCGATGAGCATAATTATAAACCCAGTAGTGGCGGATGTGAAGATGCTCCTTGCTGTCTTTATGTTTCCTTGAGAACCTGTCATATAGAGAAAGCCTGCATATGCAAAAAGTGCAGTGATAATAGGAATTGTGATTACGAAAAGCCAGTTGATTGCCAGTCGGACTGTATCAAGAAGAGCATTAAAATCACACTTTCTCTGTCTGTCAGGTTCGGTTTTGTCTATAACACCATCACACTTCACAAAACCTGAATAATCTAGCTTTGGCGCTGATGTTTGAGCAAAAGCACGCCATTGAAGCCGCCTAC
>JANXRK010000046.1 GCA_025353045.1 Candidatus Tayloriibacteriota bacterium | reverse complement strand
CATGGCCTGCTTTCCACAGAGCCTCAATCCGATCGCGCGCATGAAAGTCTAAATGTCTGAATGTTTTTCTCATATTTCTTAATGATATATGAGTTGCATTTCAAACAAGAATTTTCATTTAGAATATGAAGACTCCCCAACCAACGCATCTCCTTCAAGAGGAAATTGAATACTGGAGACGATTGCACGGCAACGTACTCGTGCGATTCCGTTACTCCTCCTCTGGTGAAGCTGTACTCCATGGTGGTGCCAGGTGCAACACCCGTGGAGGTTCGGCTGGTATTGATCGCCTTCAACCCGGATCTCTCCATGAAGGAGATGGTGTACATTAAAGCAAGATATCTTCGCCCAGCTACGTACTTTGAAGGCAAGTGGTACGATTATCCCGATTGAATCAACCACTACTTTACATCACCCGCCTATGGCTACCAGCCTGGGCGGGTTTTTCTTTACTTTTCCCCTTTTTTTAATTAAACTATTCCTATGATATACACAATCTCAAAGGCTCAAGAAGATGCTGTTAAAAAGACCCTAAAAGCTCGTACAGACGCTGAAGCTGGTCGAATACAGAAGTACATAGATATGCCCGACCTTTCTCGAACTCCTGAGAGTCCTTTGCATGAGATCGTAGCGCGAGTGTCAGCTATTCCCGCTTTGAGTAAACTTGATAACATCATCATTCCTGAAATCATTCCTATTAATATCCTCTTTGATCTTTTCGACTTTGCTCCAAATCATCCTGCTCGAAGCAAATCTGATACATACTACGCTGACGATACGAACGTTCTCCGAACTCACGATACCGTAATGTGGTATTACTATCTCAACCTTACAGAGATACAAGAAAAGATAGCAAAAAAAGAATCTTTCGGAACTCTATGTTATGGAAAGGTTTATCGAAAGGATGAAATCGACCGCAAACATATGAATATTTTCCATCAAATGGGTGGGGTATTTTTTCAACCTGATTCAGAAGGAACTTTACAGCTTGATGATCTGAAAAAGGTTTTATCTGAAGTAGTGGAAGGGGTTTTTGGAAGAGATGTTAAGTATCGATTCAATCCTGATACATTCCCTTACACGGATCCAAGTCTTGAAGTGGAAGTTATGATCAATGAACAGTGGATTGAAATCCTAGGAGGAGGTATGCCGAAGAAATCAGTTATGAAAAACTTTGGACTTGAAGGTTACAATGGCTGGGCTTTCGGTTTCGGTTTGGAAAGACTTGCAATCATTGGTATGGAACTTCCTGATATTCGTCTTCTTTGGTCACAAGATCCTCGGGTAATCAAGCAACTTAAATTAGGGCAAAAATATACAGATGTAAGTAAATACCCTGCTATCGTTCGAGATATTTCTTTTATTGTAAAAAATGACTTTATTCCTAATAACTATTTTGATCTTGTGCGAGACGTGGCTCCAGATATGGTTGAAGAAGTGGCTTTGATTGATAAATATGAAAATGATACAAAGTTCGGAACTGAAAATATTAGTTACGCATATCGAATTACCTATCGAACTATTGATCGAACACTAACAAATACTGAAATTGATACACTACATAAAAAACTAGAAGAGGTTACAAAGGGGACTTACAACGCTACTGTGAGATAGTTTATTAGTTAGGTATATAATAAATACTGTCCTAGATCGTCCAATTATCTTTCAATATTCCCATTAGTTTATACTCATCGTTTTGATAGTTGAAAATGAGATATATTGCAGTCCATGACATAGGATTATTATTTCCAGCTACTGTAGAATCAAAACCAAATGAAACAAAGTTTCTACCATTTGTCATAGCAGCTATATTATTTGGAACATTTCCCGCTTCATGAACAAGACCTCTCACTACCATCTTTGGCGCGTTTAAATAATCGTTATTATAGATCCATTTTTCTATGTATTCCCTTCTAGTTAATTTGATTTCATCTCCTTTTCCGTCAGTATAGCCGAACACGTATATATTTTTATCACCTGCAATATTTGCTATATCGGCCTTTGGTATATATCCTTTATCTTTACTTAATTCATCTGGATAGAGATTCATCGATAGTCCATTGTCACTTACGAGTTTCTGTAGAGCTACATAATCCTTATTCTTTAAAGCTGACAAGACTAGTTTTGAAGCGGCAACTAATTCAGTATTTTCATTGGCATGGACCTGCGCACGGTCATTAACTATCGGAACTGGATTTTCTGTGTTTTTATGGAAATACATTAGACAAAGGATGGCGAGCACAAGCAATAATATTACGAGAATAATCCACTGTAATACTGATTTTTCGTTGTTCATAAAATGATTAAATTTAAAATTGATAAATTATACTATCTTTATATACTACCAAATATCCACCTTCCTCGAAAGGTTAAAAAGTTTATCACTTAAATCACAGACCTGCGTTCCAGTCTCACAAATCTGAATTCGATAATGCCCTTAAGGTGCATCTATTTTCCAAGAATAAGAATGATTATCAATACTAATATTATCGATAATAGAGACTGGTGCATAGGCAATCATTGGGCAGATTTGAGTTTTACATTCAAATTGACGAAGGAGTTTTAGATCAGCATATATTGCTCTAAAAAATTGTGGGGCTTTCCACTTAATATCATGAGTATTTCCTATTTTCCAATTTTCTCCACCATTTGGTGAGAGGATATCTTCAATTCTGATTAAATAACTTGTCGTCGTGTAGTTTCTGTAGAGTAAATTTCTCCATTGTTTTGGGAAAATAGAGTTAAGGAGTCTGAAGCTTTTACATTTCGAGCTATTTAACCCTTCTTGATAAGAACAATTCCATCGATCACAAGAACCACAACGATTACTATGATCACTTGAGTAATAAAACCTTTTTGAGATTTCATGGAGCCACCTCTCGGATTCGAACCGAGGACCTTCACTTTACAAAAGTGTTGCTCTACCAACTGAGCTAAGGTGGCGTTTAAATTTTTACCCATTTCCCTACTACTTTTTCACTTCTGGCACTTCTTCATCATCACCTGAAATACTTTTTAAATAAAATGACGAACCTCCATTTCTATTCGCCTCTCCTCTACCTCGTACCATATCGATGACTTTCTTTGATGGTGCATGTGCATGGGCCTTTCTATAGACCCAAATATATGCATTTCGTGCCCATGTGAGAACATGATACGCAATCCATTGCACAAGTGCAAGTGCACTTTTACTATTTATATATTGCAACAATCCTTTGAGATGAGCAAAATAATTACGAACTGGATTATTTGTCTTGTCAGCTAGTCTTGAGATCCATGATTTTTTTCCAGAACGATTTTCCATAGCCTTAAATCCCATCATGCCGAGAATTCCAGCAAACGATAGAAAGAACGATATAATAGATGTGTCGAAAAAAACTGTCATAGATTTTAATTATTTCTCCAAAACTGCAAAACGATTGAATCGAGCGATAGCGATCTTTTCTCCGAACTTTTGACCTGCAGCTAGAATGAGAGCTTCGATAGTTAATTCAGGATTCTTAATGAATGATTGATTCAAAAGAACTTGGTCAGCAAAATATGTTGCGAGTTTCCCTTCAAGGATTTTCTCCTCCATTTCCTTTGG
>JANXRK010000034.1 GCA_025353045.1 Candidatus Tayloriibacteriota bacterium | reverse complement strand
GTCCTGTCTATTGAAGAAAGGGTCCAGAAGCTAGAAGATCTCACTTCTAAATAACTTTTTTGTGTGAAAAATATAAAAAGACAAAACCCCGCCCGTCGAGCGGACGCGGGGGTTTGGTGAGATGTTACCTACCGGCAGAAGGCGTACCAGTCAGTCGGGCAACCGAAGTTGCAAAGTTCAAGGAGTCTTGCCGAAGAATCAACTTCGGTAGATCCAAGGTGAGCACAGCAAGCGAACGGCTGCAGATCCCTTCTCTCCCAGGTTGGCTTCTCTAAGTCCACTTCCAGGAGACACTTAGTCGTAGCAACGACAGCGATCTTTGTAAGGCCAAGCTGGAACGGTAAGTTGGGATGTTGCTTTGCGACAGCAAACACGTCGCGTGGCAGAGTCGCCATCCAGCCTCTGTGGATTGCCAGCATGCAAGCTTCTCGCCAATCGCCGCCATTGGGAAAGTTGACCAAGACAAGATCCTTCGACCTTGTACCTCCACCGTGTGGCGGATATTTACCTCCCACCTCGCAAACTTTGTAGCCATCGAGCTTCCCCGAGCCGACCGAGTTGATCGCATCCAACCACTCACGGTCTTCATGTACAACCACTCGGACGATGTAGAGTCGAACGTCCGACAGAACTGATTTATTCATGATGAAAAGACAAAATTTCGTTGATGTGTGATTACTACCTTTCACCACACATAATCTACGCCAAACGATACTACACCTTCAGATACTTAGTCAACTCCTTAATCTTCACTCTCTCCTGCTTTCCTGTGTCTCGATTTCTCACGGTTACTCCCGCATCTTTTTCAATCGTATCAAAATCAACTGTCACACAGTATGGAGTTCCGATTTCATCTTGTCGGCGATATCTTTTTCCAATGTTTCCATTGTCGTCAAAAACCACTCCTTTAATATCTTTTCGAAGTAAATTAAAAATCTCTTGCGCCTTTTCTACAAGCATTGGCTTATTCTTAAGCAAAGGAAATACGGCCACTTTTATAGGTGCAACTTTTGGAGAGAACTTTAGATACACCCTCTTTTCACCATCAATCTCATCTTCTGTGTATGCATCTGACAAAACAGCGAGAACTGTTCTTTCAACTCCAAATGAAGGCTCAATGCAATGTGGAATAAATCTGGTCTTTGTTTCTTCATCAAAATATGACAAATCGACCTTACTTGCCTCTGAATGTGCTTTGAGATCAAAGTCTGTTCGATATGCCAAACCAAAAAGTTCTTTTTTACCAAAAGGAAAATCAAATTCAAAATCGATAGTTCGTTTTGAATAATGCGCTCGATCACCATCAGCGATTTCCAATTCATGCACATGCTTTTTGTCCAAACCAACGTCAGTAGTAAAAGCATGCACTTCTTTTACAAAAGATTCAAAAGTCTTTTTCCAATCATCTGGCTTTACAAAATATTCGATTTCCATTTGTTCAAATTCTCGAGAACGGAAAATAAAGTCGCGAGGTGCGATCTCATTTCGAAAAGCTTTACCAATTTGAGCTAAACCAAAAGGAAGCGTTGGATGGATTGTATCAAGAATATTTTTAAAGTTTACGAACATTCCCTGAGCAGTTTCTGGCCGAAGATAACTAATAGAATCTTCACTTTCAAGTGGACCAACATTTGTCTTAAACATCATATTAAACTGACGAGCTTCTCCGAGGACGCCACCACAATCAGGACATTTCTTTGGATCTTCTAATTGATCGGTTCGAAAACGATGCCCACACTTTTTACATTCAGAGAGTGGATCCGAAAATCCGGAGACGTGCCCACTGGCCTTCCAGACATTTTGATTCATAATAATAGCTGCATCCACTCCATACATATCATCTCTATCTTCAACAAATCTCTTCCACCAAAGGCCTTTAATATTATTCTTCAAAGTCACACCATATGGTCCATAATCCCACGTACCGGCTAATCCACCATAAATCTCTGAACCTTGATATACAAACCCCCGTCTTTTGCAGAGTGATATGATTTTCTCCATCTTTGTTTCTTCTTGTGTCATATACATTATTTAACTACCTTTTCATTTCCATCTACGAATCCCTGTTCATTATCGTATCTTGTTGTAAGTGTACTCAGATTACTCTTTAATGTTTGGCCTGTAAAGTCATCCTGGGCTGTAAGTGACGATTGATTGAGCAAAGTTGGAGTCGTTCCTACTTGATTGATATTTGGCTCTAAAGCAACCTGAAAATACACCTGTCTTCTCTTTGAATTGCCCGAAGTATATGTAGTTAATCCTCCGACATTCCAAACAATCGCTCCTGTCACACTATCATACGTAATATCCTCACCTGTTGAGCTGACTTTACCAAGCCATTTTACATATGCTGGCAAACTTGACTGAACTTGAACATTACTCACACTATTTGAAGTATTATCGATACTCCACATCAAAGTATACGTTGTTTGTCGTTCTGACTGAGGCGGAATTGGGCCAGTATTTGCAAATGGACCTGTCGAATACAATGTCTGTCCACCAAGAGAAATATTTGAAGAAATCTTTACTTGTCGCTCAGCAGTTGAATTAATACTTTCTGGAACATTTGTTTC
>JANXRK010000022.1 GCA_025353045.1 Candidatus Tayloriibacteriota bacterium | reverse complement strand
TAATACATGAAGAAAAAAACAGCTTTAGTATGCGGAGCCGGAGGTTTTATTGGTGGTCATTTGGTTAATAGATTAAAGAAAGAGGGATATTGGGTGAGAGGAGTTGATATAAAGAAGCATGACTTTGAAGAAAGCGTTGCTGACGAATTTGTTCTTGCTGACCTTCGAGAGGACGCTTCTTGGTTAAAAATTTTTGACAGACCTTTTGATGAAGTCTATCAACTAGCTGCTGATATGGGTGGAGCAGGATATATTTTTACGGGAAATCATGACGTCGAAGTTATGCATAATTCTGCAAGTATCAATCTCAATGCTTTAAATTATGGATATAAGGTTGGTATCAAGAAGATCTTCTATGCTTCTTCAGCTTGTATTTATCCTGCTTACAATCAAACAGATCCAAACAATCCTAAGTGTAATGAAGAGTCAGCGTATCCTGCTGAGCCTGATAGTGAGTACGGATGGGAGAAGCTTTTTAGTGAACGACTCTATTTTGCATATATGAGAAATAATGGAATGGATGTGAGAGTGGCTCGTTTCCATAATATTTTTGGACCACAAGGAACATGGACAGGAGGAAAAGAAAAAGCACCAGCGGCAATGTGCCGAAAGGTAGCAGAAGCAAAAAAGGGAGGTGAGATCGAAATTTGGGGAGATGGTTTGCAAACACGTTCATTCCTTTATATCGATGAATGTTTGGAAGGAATACGAAGATTGATGAATTCAAAAGATTTTCATGGCCCAGTAAATATTGGTTCAGAAGAAATGGTGACTATCAATGAACTAGCTGAAATGGTGATGAAGGTAGCTAAGAAAAAAGTGGGACTTAAGCATATTAAGGGACCTTTGGGTGTGCGGGGAAGAAATTCAGATAATAAGCTGATTAAGAAGTCTCTCGGTTGGGCGCCGAACTATCCTTTGATTAAGGGGCTGGAGAAAACGTATAGGTGGATAGATGGGCAGGTGAATTGACAAACCTTTTTTAAAAGGTACATTAATCTCATATCGTTGCACACGTTTTAAAAACTCAATAGGGCGAAAGCTCGGAAAGGTAACATGGACACACATAAAGTAGTCATAATCAGTGGCGGTACGTGCAGTGGAAAGACGGTGATGATGGAAAGACTCATTGCCGAGAATCCGGGACAAGTTGGAAAGGCGGTTACGGCCACCACTCGTCTTCCAAGGGTGGGAGAGCGACACGGAAGGGACTATCTTTTCTATTCGAGGGATGTCTTTCGGAGCATGATCGAGGGTGGGAAATTCCTTGAGCACGCGGAGGTCCACGGCAAACTCTACGGTACGCCAATCGAAAGAGTGCTTCGCTCGCTCGAAGTGTTGTATCGGACCATCTTGTCGATCGATTATCAGGGTCATCAGGCTATTCGGCAACTCAACCACCCCCTGCTTACCCGTGAGACGGTGGTCTCGTTCTTCATCAACGCTCCCGAAGAAGATTTGCGGAGACGGATGGCTGCAGATCGGAAAGCGACACCCGAGGACATCCGACAGCGATTCGAGGTCTCGCTTCCGTTGGAGCTCGCGGCTATGAACGAGTATGACTGCATCATCTATAATCCCGACGGGGGACTCGATAAGGCGTATGCCGAAATCGCGCAATGTCTCGGTCTCTGACCAACGGTCCTTTTGGATCTCGCAACGCGCGTCTCTTCGGAGCGCGCGTTTTGCTTTGGATGAAATCAGTCTTGGATTTTTGCATCATCATTGTGATCATGATAGTTTAGATATAGTGATTTTGTTCGCTTATGAAAAATGTAACGACAGTTCTTTTCGATCTTGATGGCACTCTCATTCAGACGTGGCCCTTTATTTGCGGATCCTTTCGCCGTGGATCAAAGGGAAGTTGCCACCAGGCTTCATCTTGAGTTCCAAACGGATCCTAAGAATCTCGAGACACTTCAGTTGTGTTCGAATGCATTGAGTGTGCTGGAAAAGCTGCATTCTCACGAATTCAATCTTGCTGTTGTGAGTAATCGCAGTAAGAATCACGGTGATCTCATAGCTCACTGCGGTCTTCGTGACTATGTTCGTTATGTTGTCGGACATGAGCATGTCTCAAAGGGTAAACCTGATCCAGAAGGTATACACCTTGCACTGGCACACTTCAATGTTGTGCCTAGTCAAGCTGTCATCGTGGGCGACACCGTTGCTGACGTTATTGCCGGCAAGAATGCTAGCATTCATACCGTCGCGGTTGAATGATCTCTACACAAAGTTTCCTCTAGGCTTCGGCTTCGGAGGGGATTTTCAATTTAGATTCTCAATAATCTTCTTTTTATTTACTTCAAAATCTTTTTTGTCTCCAACGACATTTCTATCTGGAAATACCCAAATGTGGGCATGATGCACTTCTTCGCCAACTATTTTACTCACTACAAAGTCAGTAGTAAAAGCTTTCTTTTGTGCTATAGCGATTTTCTTTGCAACTTCGAAGTATTCTCCTGCATTTGGTACATCCCAAACCCAGCGATAATGATTTTTAGGAATGATGAGAGTGTGACCGGGGGACTGTGGGTCTACGCTGAGAAAAGCCAGGAAGTTTTCATCCTCATAGACAATGCTAGCTGGAATTTCTTTTGAAACTATTTTGCAGAAGATGCAATTTGTGTCTTGATTCATATGAACAGTATAGCAAATGATATACTTCTATCCATGCGGAAGTATGTCGTACGGGAAAGAATAAATGGTGATTTGCTCGATAACCTTCTTTTTCATCGTGGCATTAAAAGTCCTGAAGAAAAGTTTGAATTCTTGAATCCTAATTACGAGAAGCATATTCACGATCCTTTTTTATTAAAAGATGCCGAGAAAGCTGCCAGAAGAATCATTAAGGCTATTGATGAAAATGAGAAAATAGTTATTTATAGTGATTATGATGCTGATGGTATTCCTGCTGGAGTCATTTTTCATGACTTTTTTAAAAAGATTGGTTTTAAGAATTTTAGTAATTACATTCCTCACCGTCACGATGAAGGTTTTGGTCTAAATACCGATGCTGTAGAAATTTTTGTAAAAGATAAAATAGATCTCATAATTACGCTTGATTGTGGAATATCTGATATTGAGGCGGTGAAGTTGGCTCAAGAGAAAGGAATTGATGTCATCGTCACTGATCACCATGAGCCGCATGATGAATTTCCCCCTGCCTTCGCTATTGTTGATCATAAGCAGAAGGGTTGTGAATATCCTGAGAAGAATCTATGCGGATCTGGTGTCGGTTTTAAATTGATTCAAGCGATATTAAAAATAAAAAGATTTGATATGAAGGAAGGTCATGAAAAATGGCTTCTCGATATGGTCGGCTTGGCGACTCTCTCTGATATGGTACCTCTGACCGGTGAGAATCGGGCCTTGGCGTACTTTGGAATGAAAGTTTTGAAGATGAGTCCAAGAAAAGGGCTTATGAGACTCTTGAATCATTTGAAAATCCAGCAGAAATATCTGACTGAGGATGATATTAGTTTTATGATCACTCCGCGTATCAATGCTGCTTCTCGAATGGGTGTGCCGATGGATGCTTTCAGGCTTTTGGCGACTGATGATGATACTGAGGCGTATCAATATGTTGAACATTTAGATAAAATAAATGATGAAAGAAAAGTAAAAGTGGCTGGGATTGTTAAAGAGGTGAAGAAAATAATGACTGAGAGGAGTTCTGGTGAAGCAAAGTCAGTGATCGTCGTCGGGAATCCAGATTGGCGCCCCTCGCTTCTGGGTCTAGTAGCCAATACTTTGGCCGAGGAGTTCGGTAAGCCAGCTTTCCTCTGGGGACGAGATGGAGATGGGGTTATAAAAGGATCATGTCGGAGTGGAGGAACTGTGAGTGTTGTAGAGATTATGAAAATGTCACCAGTGGGAACTATGATGCAATACGGTGGCCATTTTGCTTCTGGAGGTTTCTCTGTATCAAATGAGAAGATCCATCACCTCGATGAATATTTGAATGCGGGATTTGGTCTTTTGGCTAAGGATGGCGCAATTTCTGAGATTGATTTTGTAGATATGGAATTAAATCTCGATGAAGTTAATTGGAATATGTATAGAGATTTAGAAAAGATGGCTCCTTTTGGAACGGGTAATAAGAAGCCACTTTTTATCTTTAAAAATATTAAAATTACAGGAATAAAAGAATTTGGAAAAGAGAAGAATCATCTTGAACTTTCTTTTGGTAAAATAAATGCAATTGGATTTTTTATGAATAAAGAGACATTTAAAAATAAGAATGGAGAAAGTCTGAAAGTGGGGAATGAGATAGATCTCGTGGCGACAATAGAGAAGTCGATGTTTCGAGGAAGGGCGGAGCTCCGGTTGAGGATAGAGGAAGTGTTTTAACTTTTATATTTTAAAACGTATAAGATAGTTGTATCACAATGTAATACAAACTATACAATGAGAACTATATTAAATATATCACTTCCAGAATCATTAGCTTCTGAAGTGCGCAAAGAAGTCAAAGCTGACAAATTCGCTTCTACAAGTGAATTTTTTAGACATTTATTGAGACTTTGGAATACAGAGAAGTTGTATAGGGATTTACAGAATGCAGAGAAAGATTGGAAAAAGGGCAAAAATTGGAGGAAACTTAATTCATTGAAGGATTTGAGATAGAATGGGGGAATGGAGATATTCTACTTTAAGAAATTCGAGACATTGACTAGATTACGAAGTCATGATATTTTATTTCTAGTTTAGAACTTGTAAATTCTGGAGTGAAATGCAACTCTGGTTGCTAATCGCTTCAATATACCATACTCTCTTGATACCTCATTGGCACTTCTGTAGCGGAGTGTTTTTCTGTATTTGTTGTTGATGATTTCAATTTTTTCTTGGAATTCTTCCCTTGAAATTTTGGAAAGATCAGTTCCTTTGGGCCAGA
>JANXRK010000056.1 GCA_025353045.1 Candidatus Tayloriibacteriota bacterium | reverse complement strand
GGCGCGCCGGCCGAGACGTCCGGGCTGGCGGTCGTCGGCGCGTAAGGGCTCGCTCGCGCAAAAGCCTCCTGTTCGCCGGGGGGCGACCCTAACCAAAAGTAAATATGTACAAATTACCCCTTATTTAAAATACTCCGGTGTATTTTTATTCATCCAATCAACCGTTTCTCGCATAGCAGCCCCTGCACCGATCAAGTTATGCACAGATCCTCGTTCCATCATCATAGCAAAAGTGTAGCGTGGGTGTGAGTAAGGAAAGAAGCCTGTCATCCACGAATTAACATTATCTTTTGCAACACCTAGTTCAGCTGTTCCTGATTTTGTAGCCATTTCAACGTAAGGCACATTGAGAGAAGTTCCAGTTCCCTGTAAAGCACCGAGTCGCATTCCCTCTTTTATAACTTTGAAATCTTCTTTAGCAATTCCTACATCACGCACGATTTTTCCTGGTTGATCTTTTAAAATACTTGGATCACGAAGAACTCCGTCATTTACAATTGTAGACATAGCTCGAACTATTTGCATAACAGAGACTTGGAAGCCGTACTGTCCGATCGATGTGTGATAGGTATTACCGAGATTCCAAGCTTCACCGTTAAAATTCAGCTTTTTCCATTCAGGATTTGGAACCGTACCCTTGACTCCTGTAAAAAAAGAATCATGTATTTCTTCTCCAAAGCCAAAAAGCTTCATATATTTTTCGATTCTAGCAATTCCAAGTCCTGATTGATCTTTATATCCTCCTCCAACTTCATAGAAATACACGTCAGATGACATAGCGATAGCATGTCGCATATCTACCCAACCTAAAGCTTTCCAGTCTTTAAAAACTGTTTGTAAATTTGGAAAATATTGATTTTGCACAGAGATAGAACCGGTACTAAGAATTTTCTTCATCGGATCAATCGTTCCTTCATGTAAAGCTGCCAAGGCTATATAGGGTTTAATAATAGATCCAGGTGCATACAGCCCATTTATTGCGCGATTGAGAAATGGTTTACCTTTATTAGAAAAGTACGATTTTACTTTTGCCGTATCCACTTTCAAAGACATAACTTCTGGATCAAACTCTGGATAACTTGTCATGGCAATAACTTCACCAGTTGTCGTGTCTATCATAATCCCTGCACCACCAGTAAATCCCACTCTTTCAGCAATATCTTTTATGGCAGTATACATTTCAGACTGCACTCTCGAGTCAATAGACAAATAAATACTCTTACCCTCTTGAGGTGGTTGGATAACATTGTCGGATTGAACTTTTCCCAAAGCATTTACTTCAACTAGTTTCAAACCGTTCTTTCCTTTCAGATCCTCATTAAAATATTTTTCAACACCATCAACTCCTTCGAAATCTTCTTGATAATAAAAACCAGCAGAGTCCTTTGATGGATATTGCACATAGCCAACGACATGAGCTAGGCCGGGTGTATCTGAATATTTTCTTGAAAAAAAGTCTGGATCCCCACTTGGCTCATTCCAAGCAAGCGCGACTCCATTTCTATCATATAAAACCCCTCGCACAGCAAAAACTGGCGTGTGACGTAGACGATTGTTTTCACTCTTCAGCGTATAAAAATCTCCATCTTTAATCTGAAGTCCCCACACTCGTCCAGCAAAAACTAGTAGGATGAGTACAAAAGAAATAAAAATAACACTCAAAGTTATTTGAGAGATTGGTCGCTCGAGTCTACCTTCAAACTGTTGATTATCAAACTGCGGCGAGTTGTGAGAATCCATGAAAATTTCATCGGGAGCGATTTCACTATCCTTTCGTCTATTTTTCTTAATTCTTATCATCATACATAATCAATTTTTTTCTCAAAAACAGAACTAGGCAAAATAGTACGATGCTTGAAATAGTGAAAATGTATCGAATATTCCAAAATTCTGGCAAGGCCATTCCATACAATGCATCATATATCACACCCCAAGCAATGATTTCATAATATCGAGGGAAATAAAAAAGTAATCCTATAGCCACGCACCATGTCATCCACCAATATCCCCACATAATAAAGCAAAACATAATAACTGCTGTTGCGATGCGTATAGCTATTTTTTTATTGCGACTTGAGTTCATGTGTATTAATTAAAACCCACTTTTGTTCATAAATATTTACCGGTTGCGAAAAGAAGATTGTTGAAAATGCTCGCGCTGGTTGAATGTCGACACTCCGGACGATTCCAAAAATAGAAACTTGGAGTTCAGGAATTGTCACCACATCATCTACTTGTATTTTAACATCTTTTGGAAGAATTGATTGGAATGATCCACCACCTTGTCCTGTTGCAATTGTTTGAATATTATTATTACCAATACTTACATCAAACTTTTCTCCATATGAAGAATACAACTTTACTTTAGCAAACGATCCGTTTTTTTCAACTACCTCACCGAGCAAAACGTTTCCTACAGCATAGACTCTATTACCAACCTTCACTGCATCAGTTTTTCCTACATCAACAATATAACTATCGTAAGCTGAAAATGGCGGCTTCTTTATGATTGGAGCCAGAAGAAAGGGACTTGAAGAAGCATTTCTCAAAAGAACGGTCTGCAAATATGCATTCTCTTTTTGAAGTTGTGAAATAATTGTATTTTGTAATTCTACTGTAGGCAATGAATCTTCTTTTGTTATAGTCCAAAATGGATGAGCGATAGAAGTAAATAGTCTTGGAAAAAATCCTGGCACAAAAAAATAAAGCAAAAAGAGAACTAGAATGATAGTACTTACAATTTTTATTGTATTCGGAATTCCCTCGGCACTTACATTACTTCTGTGTTCGTAACTCATCTTCATTTTGTATTAAGACGTCCTTATATTTTTCCAAATCTTCCAAAATAATTCCAGTACCTCGAGCAATAGCTGTCAAAGGATCTTCAGCAATATATACAGGAAGTTTCAAAGCATCTGCCAACATTTCATCCAATCCTTTTATCAAAGCTCCTCCACCTACAAGATGAACTCCTCGATGCATAACGTCAGCAAG
>JANXRK010000023.1 GCA_025353045.1 Candidatus Tayloriibacteriota bacterium | reverse complement strand
CCACAGCGCGCAAACGTTTTGCTTTTGAAGAAATATTTTTTATTCAATTAGAAAAACAAATGGCTCGCAAGGAATATGAAAAGAACGAAGCTTTTGTTATTGATCCATTAGAAAAGAATGTCAATGAATTTATAAAACGATTTCCTTTTGAAGCAACCGCGGCACAGAAACGCTCAATAGATGTTATCATCCAAGATTTTAAAGAAGGCAAAGCAATGTCTCGCTTACTTGAAGGAGATGTAGGGTCTGGTAAAACTGCAGTAGCAGCAGTGACTGCGTATGCTGTCGTGACCACTACTCCAAAAGATCGAAAATCTGGTCACCTTCAAGTGGCATATATGTGCCCCACCGAGATCCTGGCAACACAACATTTTGAATCTTTCATACAATACTTTTCATATTTAGGAATCCAAGTTGGCCTCATTACTGGAAGTGGTTGCAGAAAGTTTCCTTCAAAATTAAATCCGAGAAGTTGGACAGATATTTCTCGTACCCAACTTTTAAAATGGGTTGCCAATGGTGATATTCCGATCCTCATCGGAACACACGCTCTGATTCAAAAAGCAGTGAAGTTTAAAGATTTGGCTTACGTTATCATCGATGAGCAGCATAGATTTGGTCTTAAGCAACGTGCTTCACTTGTCCAAAAAGATACTCGAGGACTCGCCCGAGCTCCCCATCTTCTTTCTATGACAGCTACACCGATTCCCCGAACTCTTGCACTTACGATATACGGTGATCTTGATCTTACCCTTTTGAACCAAATGCCTCATGGACGAAAACCGATTATTACTGAAATCGTCACACCCGACAAACGAAAACAAGTTTATGAAAAAATCCGAACAGAACTACAGGCGGGCCGACAAGCCTATGTTATCTGCCCTCGTATCAATGAACCAGATCCAGAAAAAGAAATGGCGGTTTTGGCTAAGTCAGTAAAAGAAGAATCAAAACGACTCAAAAATAAAGTCTTTCCAGAATATGAAATCGGCATTCTTCATAGCAAAATGAAACCGGCAGAAAAAGATAGAGTTATGCTTGATTTTAAAGCAGGAAAAATCCATATACTTTGTGCAACATCAGTGGTAGAAGTGGGAGTAAATGTTCCCAACGCCACAAGTATAATCCTCGAGGGTGCAGAACGATTTGGTTTGGCTCAACTCCATCAACTCCGTGGTCGCGTCATCCGATCAAACCATCAAGCATATTGTTATGTCTTTGCAGAAACCAAATCAGATAAAACCATCGATCGACTCAAAGCACTCCAAACAGCAAAAAATGGATTTGAACTCGCAGAATACGATCTCAAATTCCGTGGCGCAGGAGAACTCTCTGGAGGCAAACAGTGGGGCGTTTCAGATATTGCCATGGAAGCTTTGCAAAATCTAAAGATGGTAGAAGCAGCGAGAATAGAAGCAAAAAATATCCTTGATACAGATATAAATCTTAAAAAGTATCCGGAAGTAAAAAAGGAATTACAACAAAGAAAGTTTTCAGTGATGCATTGGGAATAAATTTTTTTACCCTAGTTTTTGTCCTCCCGATCACGAGTATCTTCTTTTTGTATTTAAAATATAGTTATAACATGTAAGTTATAAAAATGATGATTGTTACGTTGAAAATATAACTTTTATGTTATAAGATGTTGCTACTGTGAGAAAAAGAAAACCTGTCCGTTCACCAATTAAAAATCAAGATAAGCTCTCATATCTTCATGAGAGTGTAGAGGATGTATCTGAGATCATTAATCCACTCATCGAAAAACGTAAAAAGAAAGAATGGACTCAAACTGATCTTGCAAAAAAGATTGGTGTGCATCAATCGGCTATAGCGCGTTTTGAATTAGGAATGTCAAACCCTACACTATTATTCTTATTAAAAATCAGCCAAGCCCTCGATCTTCAAATCCTCATTAAAGATATCACTTAAAAACTGGTATTGTGCGCCTGCCACGATTCGAACGTGGGACCCTCGAGGTATAAGCTCGATGCTCTAACCAACTGAGCTACAGGCGCATGCGAAGCATTGGTGCTTACGCATAATTTATAGCATATTTTTAAGCTTGATGCTCAATATCTAACTTCTTCTTCGGCTGGATTCCGTGCGCCATGATAATCGTTTCGTATTCCTCTCTTTCTATATTTTCAACTTCTATCAATCTCTTTGCTATTGCATCGAGAGCTGCTTTGTGAGTCGTGACAATATGTTCTGCCTTTTTATATCCTTCATCCATAATTCGCGCTACTTCAGAATCCACATCCGCACTTATTTTTTCTGAATATTCTTTTTCTTCAATTCCCTTTCCAAACATTGCTCGGCCACCGTTACTTTCCAAAGCCAAAACTCCAATCTTTTCTGACATTCCGTATTTTGTCACCATATCTCGTGCGAGAGCTGTAGAAACCTGAAGATCATTTGATGGACCCGTTGTTACATCTTGGAACATCATCTTTTCAACAACATATCCTCCAAGTGACACCGCAATATCATCCAGAAACTCCTTTTTACTTTGCATCTTTCGATCTTCAAGCGGCAAGTGGAGCGTGTATCCCGCCGCTCGTCCTCGAGAAATGATTGAGATCTTGTGAACAGGATCGGCGTATGGAAGAACTGAGGCCACAAGCGCATGCCCTGCTTCATGATATGCTGTGATCTCTTTTTCTTTCTTTGAAAGCAAATGACTCTTTCGTTCTGGACCAAGCATAACTTTTTCTATAGCACGGATGAGATCGTATTGAGAAATCTTTGTACGATTTTCGCGAGCGGCTAAAATAGCTCCCTCATTCATCAAAGAATAGAGATCTGCTCCAGAGAATCCAGGAGTTCGTTCCGCAATCACTCGAAGCACAACATCTTCTCCAAAAGGCTTTTTTGCTGAGTGAATCTTCAAAATATCTTCTCGATCATTTCGATCTGGTAAATCGATAGTTACTCGTCGATCAAAACGTCCTGGTCGAAGTAAAGCCGGATCCAAAACATCAGGTCGGTTTGTAGCCGCCATAACGATCACTTTTTCATTTGGTTCAAATCCATCCATTTCTACAAGGATTTGGTTCAATGTCTGCTCTCGTTCATCATTCCCCCCTCCAACTCCAGCGCCTCGCACACGACCAACGGCATCGATCTCATCCACGAAGATAATTGCAGGCGCTGCTTGTTTGGCCATACCAAAGAGATCTCGCACTCGACTTGCTCCGACTCCAACAAACATTTCGACGAATTCAGATCCAGAGATTGCAAAGAAAGCCACTCCAGCTTCTCCAGCCACAGCACGTGCAAGCAAGGTCTTTCCAGTTCCCGGCGCACCCATGAGCAAGATTCCTTTTGGAATAACTGCACCAATCTCCAAAAACTTTTTAGGATTTTTCAAAAAGTCGACGATTTCAGAAAGTTCTTGTTTAGCTTCCTTTGCACCAGCTACATCTTTAAAAGTAACCTTCTGCTTTTTATCATCTGGCAAAATAATACGTGCCTTTGATTGGCCAAATGAAAATGCTTGCATGCCGGCTCCGCGCACTTGTCGTGTAAAGAACCAAATCAAAAGTCCTAAAAAAATAATTAAAATGATAAACGGCGCGAATTGCACAATCCAGAACAATACACCACTTGGTCCTTCAACATTCATTTTTACGGCATTGAGCTTTTCGGGAGTAAGGCCATATCGAGTAAATGTCTCTGTAATGGAAGAATCCATTTCCTTCTTTGACATTTTTACAGTTTTATCAGCATATTCAGCAACCAAATCATCCCCTTTTACTGTGATAGTTGCAACTTTTCCCATTCCAATATCATGAACAAGTTCAGAAAGTGCGATAGTAGAGCTCGCACTATTTTGTTCAGCAACATACGAGAAAATACTAGTCAAAAGAAAAAGCACCAAAATAACTATAGAAATAGAATTGAGTAGCCCAAAACGACTTGGTTTCTTGTCTTTTTTAGTATTTTTAGCCATTTCTTGATTATACTTAATTTGAGGAAAAATGCTATGATGCTTCTGCATGGCCGACTTAATATACAATAAGAAATCACAAGTTAATTACGAGATTCTCGAGACCTTAGAGGCCGGGATCGAGCTACTTGGTCCTGAAGTAAAAACTATACGAAATGGACAAGGTTCACTTCTCGGTGCCCATGTGATTGTTCGTGGTGGTGAAGCATTCATTATTGCTTCAAATATTCCGCCATATCAAATAAAAAACACTGCAATCGACTACGATCCAAAAAGAAATCGCCGAATTCTTTTAACTAAAAATGAAATCTCGAAACTAGCTTCACTCGAAGCGAAGCGTGGTTTGACAATAGTGCCTATTTCGATGTATAGTAAAGGCAAGAAAATCAAGGTTCAAATCGCTATTGTCAGAGGCAAGAAAAAGTTCGATAAACGTGAAGACATTAAAACACGCGAGGTGAACCGTGATATTCGAAGAGAGTTTAAAGATCGTTGATAATTTAGACCCCACAAAAACATGGGGATGAAAGGCCTCGACAGTTGAGGTACTTATAGTGTGCATTGTAGAGTTCTGTCACCTCTTAAAACTGACAGAAAATGTTACCTGCTAAATCAGCACTAACAAAGGTAGCATCCGCTGTGTCTCCATATTTTGGAGTACAAGATGTTACTTTCGCTTTCGCAAGAGCTTAATACTCTTCCCAAAACGACATTCTCCATTCATTGTCGAAATGAATACGAGGGTGATATAACCTTCGACTAGAATTACGTTCACTTCCCTGCTCGTACTTCGAAACTTCGGGAATCGCGTACATATATTTTGTTTACTTTAAAGTATGTACGTTAAAAGGAGGCGACTCCGATAAAGTTTTCTATACAATGAAGAAGCACTATGAGATTTTATCTGCACCTGGGTTCGATTCCCAGCATCTCCACATCTAGGGGATTTTGGTTAACAAAATCCTCAAAAAGCCTTACAGCGCTTGGTAATTTATCGGTTCGATAACCCTCTTTATCTGCATATTCTAATTTCTCTGTAAATATGAAGTAGAAAAGACGGTGTTGTTCGACAAGACCGAGCTTTTTCCAAGCAAAATAAGGACTTCTTAACAATCCTATGGATTTATTTAAGGCGGTTCGATAAGGAATTTTCAAGTCTGCTTTAGCAATGGGATCTTCTTCCATTTCTTCAAGCTCTTGAGCTTTCTGATCGAGCTGCGTCTCGTACGTTGCTTTAAGCCTTTCTGATTTCGCTGAAATAACCATATCGCTAAGTTGGGAGATTTTGCTCTCTAACTCCTTGCGAGTATGTTCTTTGGCGAGCTGGTCCTTTTCGAGAGTAGCTACTTCTTGGGACCAAACTTTATCAAATACGGCCGTAATTACGGTCTCAACCTCTTTTTTGAGGGTACTTTGCTTGAGGATTTTATAAAAACGATCTTCTACGTCCTTCTTACGCAATGACTTTCCGTACGCCTTACAAGGCTTGTGATGACAAACATAATAATTATATTTCTTAGGACGACCCTTAGAAGGTGCTGCAGTTAAATGTTTCTTACAGTATGCACACACCAAAAGACCTCTAAGTGGAAAGTCTTTGGATAGATCAACTCTGATACGTTTACCTAAACTTTCTCTCTTGTTACGTTTTTGATTTTGCTCAAATGTCTCAAGTGAGACAATGCCTTTGTGGTGACCGAGACGACGCTCAACTTCCCAACTTGGGTATTGAATATATCCGGCATAAAAAGGATCAGCAAGCATTGAGGCAAACTTATCTATATATTTCTCTGGTGATTGTCCTGTCCAAAACTTCTTTTGAACAAGGAACCGACAGGCGTCAATCTTTCGCACAAATACTCCTGTAGAAAATCCCTCAAGGGCCTCTTTGAGTGGACCAGCTTCCTTTTTGTAAGGGATGGCTAGCTTGCCATGTAAAGGGTCTTTAACGATCTGGTAGCCCTTCTTACCACCGAACGGCCAATATCCCAGCTCAAGGCGTGCCTTCTGTTTCTGGACCACCTGACGGCTATTTTGATGTCTCTCAAGCTCTGCCTGTGCCGCCATAATGATTTCAGAAAACCGCCCTTCTGGACTTTCATCAAAGTTATAGTTTAGACAACGTAGAAGTACGTCTCTAGCTTTAAAAGCAGCTCGTAATTTTAGATGAAATTCTACATCACGTGCAAAGCGTTTAAGATCATCGAATACGACAACAAATTTTTTATGTGGACGATCATCAATGTATCCCAACATTTCTTTCATTGCCGGACGCTTCATAAAATCGCCACCACCGGTAAAGCTATCCGGAAAAGTTTTCTTATACTCAACAAGAATTGATTTTATATCTTTCACACATCTTCCTTCTTGACTTTCAAGACCAGTTCCTTCCGTCTCTTGACGCTTGCTAGATACTCGAGCATAGACAAGACCCTCACGTCCTTCGTAAGGGTCTTCAGGGGTACTTTTTCCAAACGAACTATGTTGTCTAGGTCTGTTGTTCATGGAGATTAAACTGCTTGAGGACACTTATAGCCCTGTATATGCGGTTTTCAGTGGACGTTTGATAGCGAGAGTAAAGCAAGAGCTTTTCTGCCACAGAAACAGGAACCTTGGCTGTATATTCCTTGAAATATATTTCACCGGCATAAGAGGGTGCCAACGTCTCTTTAATCAGCTCTGTTTCAGCCTTGGCAATGCGCTGTAGT
The DNA here is from genome assembly GCA_025353045.1 of Candidatus Tayloriibacteriota bacterium. GTDB lineage: Bacteria > Patescibacteriota > Minisyncoccia > Phycocordibacterales > PALSA-1337 > CAIOGI01. The sequence goes on along the minus strand of JANXRK010000023.1, from coordinate 11,743 downwards.
CTTATTACGTTAGAAGCTATAGCCTCAACAATAATCTCCTGTAATCGCCCTTGAGGTTGTAGGTCATCAATAAGATCGTTATACACCTCTACTGCGTCTGCCTCCTCATATTCGGTAGTAGTGTTACGCAAAATTGCGTGCTTTTGTGCGTTATACCTGCTGATAGCTTTTCCCTCGGGAGTTTTTACTCCGCCCGATTGATTTTGTTCTGTTGTTTTTATTTCTTCTGACATAAGTTTCTAATTCGGACCGGATAACATTTCTACAAAACGCCTCCAAAAACGACAGGCGTTGTTTTACCTGTTCGTCGGTGCTTTTGTTGTCGTTTAGTATCTTGCGATACTCCTCGATTGTTATCACTAATGGTCATATTGTTGTTTTGTCCCAAGTTCTAAACTTGATAACGTCACTGTCTTTTTAATGGTCCTGATTTTTCAATCAATAACCCCTTTCACCTTACTTCCACCTTTTCTTTGTCTTCACCTCGGCCGATTGTTTTTTACCGCCTTCGTATTTAGTTACGACTTCGGCAAAAGCACCGTCCTTTTTGAGGTCCCGATTTATATCCTCGAGGGGTGGGGCCTCGGGATACATCTTTGTCATTTCGATTTCATCAAGTTGGCCGTTTTTTATCTTGGCCTTAACTTCTTTATTTCCATTTAGGCGAATTTCCTCTAGTAACTCTACCTCTTTTGAAGAAAGCTCAAATAGCATGTGGGGCTTTAATGGGTTTCTTCCCATTTCTTTAAGGACCGATTTTAGCGAAATAAGCAATAGATCGCTGCTACCAGAAAGCAGTTTGTGTTTTTCAATCTCAACTGAAGTTAGGACCTCGGCTGTACCATCAATAAGAAAGGTGACGTAAGGATCTGCTTTTGAGGCCCAGGCTTTCAAGACGTAGTATTCAAAAATCGGGTAGGTGTCTGTGTTAACGTCCCACTCCATCGCTGTATCACGAGCCTTAGCAATTTTCTCTATGGAGAAACCGAACTCTCTTAGTCTCTCTAAAATCTTGACCCATACCACCTCAATAAAAGTAAATTTACGCCAGCCAGTACCATCGTCTTTAATACCCTCGGGTAAAAGCCCGCTTGCGCCCCAGTGGTTAATATTACGATAACTAACGTTTGTCTTACCTACAGTGTACTGCCTTTTGTTAAGGATATCCTTAGTCTTTTTAAATTCATCTTTTGTATCTAAGCGGTATTGAGAAAAATCTGCGATAAAAGCCTCACCCCTACCGTCGGTTAAAAAGATCGGTTTCTCTTTCTGTTTTTTATCCATACCTAAATTATACAGGCATGTATGATTTATGCAATACCCCCTTCTCCTGTTAGTGGTGAATTATTCCGTCCCGATCAATATGTGTAATACAAAAGAATTGTCTTTTCTGATAGCCAAAAATACGAAAAAGTCCTGTTTGCTCTACTCTAAAATGGAAATAATATTGTTCAACCAACTTTTCAGCAGCAGTATTTTGCCCATGTATCAAATCAAAACTTGTGTCCTCTGATTTTTCTGGTGTAAGACCACTCGCTCTAGGTAAGTTTGAAAACTGGGACCAAGTAAGTTGCTCAATGTGCTTGAGCCGCTTAATAAACCTTTCGGCTTGCTCTCTGCTTAATTTCCAAAAAGAATAATTCTTGTCTAAAGAACAATCACAAATTAAAAATATTATCTTTTGTTCTGCAAACCGTAGATCTATCTTGCTGGGAGTAATCATCTCGTCCATGGTGGTATTCACCCATACAAGGGGTTATTTATTCAGCAAAGGCGTATAGTATTCACCAATAGCTTTATTGCTTATTTCCTTATTTGAAGACGTATAAGCCTCTTTCCATGGTGTATGTGCGTGAGTAATATCAACCAATCGACTTGCCGAATACCCACCAAAGGCTTCCCATACTTTTTTTAAAGTCTCCTTGTCTTCTTCTAAAATTTTAGTTTTATCTTCCTCAATAATTATAGGATTGCTCTTATACTTTTTTAGTTTGTGATACACACTCGGCACAACAGGACCAAATTCCCACGCTTCGATTGGATCAGCGAAAAGAGGCTTGCCGAGCTTTGCAAGAAAATAAGCCTGTGCAAGATAAAGTATCTTCTGAAGCTTGAGATTGGTGACACCTTCTCTTTCTTTATTATCACCTACAACCTGCTTCGATCCGAGATAGATAAAATATTTTGCTACGTCCTCGGCTTTGTATGCTAGGTTTTTTGATTGAGTAGCCATAGTCAAGTACATTATACACTGTGTTAGACGTTTCAACAAAGTTAAACCTTACTAAAAAACCACCCGATATTTGGTGGTTTTTTAGCTCTAAATTAGACTTTAAACTTTAAGATAGTAGCGCTCTAAGGTTTGAAGACATGATTGATTTGATCGTACTAATCAATTCAGTATTGTCATCATTTACAGTCTTCAATTCAGCAGACGCAAGAGCATAGATCAGATAGTCTATACCGGCTGTTATGTCTTTGCGGTCTTTATTCATCAAGATTATTCTCTCGTAGAATGGATGATCTACATTCCATTGAATGACAACAACCTTACCTTCTTGGTAACAATCGTAAAGCGCACCTTCTCGGCCCATAGATAAGGTTTCAAATCTTGCGCCCAATCCACTTGAAGACACTCTCGTCTCCTTTGGTGTACGATCTCGTGTTTCGTCACTTTCGGGTTTTTCTTTTCTATCTCCCTTATTAACCTTCGGAGATCGACGCTCAATTATTGCGTCTGGCGTAATAAGCAGTTTTGATTTTTTTGCAATTACTGCAGCAGAATCATCGTGGTTAATCTCTTTTGATTTGTCGGCTACACGACTTTTAATAACAGTCTTTCGTATCGATTCAATTTGTCCACCAATTTCTTGCTTGAGAAAATCACTTATAGCTTGACTAGGTGATACTCCGTCTTTAGTGAAGCGGACACCCATTTCATTATCAAGATTAGACGTAAATGATAACTCAATTCTCAACCTGTTAAGATCGTTGTGCTTCTTGAAGACATCAAGTGTCTGGCCATGAGCAATTTCACGATTATTTCTAAGTACGTAGAATCCTTGAGAAGTAATGTTCATTTTATATTCTTTTTCAAGTTCCTCATTCACACTCGGGAGAAATACTACTTTTATATTAACCTTTTCCTTTCCTTTGTAAGACGGAAGTTCATATTCTTCATCGGAGTATATCTGGCTACCCTTAAGATCTGGCATGAGAGGATCTACAGCCTCGACTTTCTTGTCGTTCACCCTGAATTCAATACCTGCTTCGATAAATTTTCTATAGATACGACCGATTTCTTTTGATAGAGTTGCCGAAAAAATAGAAGTATTTGTGTTCGACAATCGATCGATCTTACTCAAGATCACAAGGGTCCCATGTTCACTTTCTACTAGCTCTTTGAACAGGGTAACATCTTCTTTGTCTGCCTCTTGCAACTCCTTAATAAAGTCGTTTGCTTTCACAACCTCATCGAGATCCTGAACGCTTGATAGATATTCTCCACCGGCTTTTCGGGTAATAACTTTAAGTCTTTTCGCCATTGAGATTGAGGCAGTACAAAGACCCATACCATATTTCCCGAGATCAGACATTTCGTCTTTTTCGGTTTCTGATCCTAGCTTTAGAGCTTCATCAAGAATTTCTTTTGTCATTCCTGATCCGTCATCGGCAATGGTGACGCGCGGCTCTTTGCCAATAATACTAATACCAATTTTAATTCTTCGAGCTTCAGCGTCGATAGAATTGTCGATAATGTCCTCAACAGCAGCATAGCTGTCATAACCCGTATTGCGCAGCGAGGAAAGTAGTTTTGCCGCGTTTGGGTGATTTTTTATAAACATAATAATTTTCTTGCTATTTTCGATATCCGACTAGATACCAAAAACTAATAAACACCCTTGGCGAGGTGTTTTGCAGATAAAATACAACTTAGAGATTTGTATTAGTGTCTGTGATCGATATCGACTAGCGATACCAATACTTCACCAAGGACCCCTATAATCTAACTCCAAAAAGATTTTGTGTCAACTGGTAATTGTGGATATCATTCCACCAGTAAAGACATTTCGCCATTTTTTCGCCTTTTAATCACCGTTTTTTGACCGTTATTTAACCGCTAATTGCCCGCTAATACGGTGAAAAGTTTGTTTTTGAAAAAATCACGCGCCAGTACAGAAATACAATACAAGAATTCAATACCCTTATTGTGACCCCTTCGTCACCGGATTATCACGCTGTTGCAAGGACTTTTTGTAGATCAGGGCTTGTTTGATAGTAGTGCCAGAACCGAGAAAGGTAGTCTTTTAGGCGGTTCGATGTATTTCGGCATGTGTCCACAGTAAAAGAAAAAACACCCTCTCGGATGTTTTTTCTTTATGCTATCGAGATCGCTTTGAACTTTTCTTTGTTTTCTTTGTAGACTTCTTCGATATTTTTTTTGCTTTTGCCATATGAGTGTAAAAATATTTTTAATAAAATAAGTGATCGACCACTCTGTATGTACAATAACATTTTTTCCAATCTGAATTAAAAAACTTTTTAAAATAAGTGCATAACTTTTTATTTTTAAGTTATTTTTTAGGCCCCTCCTTTCCACCCCCTCCTGGCTTTTTATCATCTTTCGGCTTTCCTTTGGCGTGCGGACCAAAAAATAGGTACCCAAATACCACAGCTACAACGATAAATATAAAATTTTCCATAACTGTATTATACTATGAAGATGAAGAAAACACTCTGGAATTTCTACACAACAAACGAGGCTGGCTGGCAAGCAATGCTTAAGGCTTGTGAGGAGGCAAAAGAGACAATTGACCTCGAGCAATTCATTTTTGTAACAAATGAAATAGGTCAGAAGTTCCTCGAGGTTCTCATTAGAAAAGCCAAAGAAGGTGTTAAAATTCGAATGATTTGGGATGCTGCGGGAAGCTTTAGTTTTTTTGGTTCATCGATCGCCACTGAGCTCAAAGAAAAGAATATTGAACTTCTCTTTTTCAAAACTCTTCTACCCAATTTTCTCCAATTCCATAACTATAAATCTTGGTATTTTAGAAATCATCGAAGAACTCTCATCGTTGATAGTAAAATAGGATTTACCGGAAGTATGTGTGTTTCTGATGAAATGAAAAATTGGCGTGACACCGTCGTTCGTATCGAAGGTCCAGTCGTAAAAGAAATGGATAAAGAATTTGAAAAAATGTGGAGTCGCGCTCAACACAAAAAAGTATCTAGAACTATTGAGAGTGTCGAGGGTGACTTTCACTACATCACAAACACCCCATTGTCTCGTCAACATGAATTAACAAAGCAGATTATTGCTTCAATTCGTGATGCTAAAAAACATATCTACATTACAACTCCTTATTTTGTTCCGACGCGACATCTTTCTCGAGTACTGTGCAGAGTCGCAAGAAAAAACATAGATTTAAAAATAATTATTCCAGAATCAAGCGACCATCCCTTCGTCGATATGTGCAGCCGTTCTTTTTTTAATAAAATGCTAAAGGCTGGTGTGAAAATTTATTTATATAAAGGCAAAATGATTCATAGCAAAACAATTGTTGTAGACGATACGTGGGCAAGTGTAGGAACACTCAATCTCGATACCGTAAGCATCCTTTATAACTTTGAAGCTAACATCGTAAGTACCGATCCCTTCTTTGCAAAGGAGCTTTCTGTTCATTTTATCCAAGACCTTCTTCATGCTGAAGAGATTACCTATGAAAAATGGAAGGCGAGATCTCCTCTTGAAAAATGTATGGACTTCTTTGCTCGGTTATTGCGAGATTTCATGTAAGATGCTATAAATAGACTAATAAATAATACTTTGAGCACTACTCGCGTACGCATCAATAACTTTATAAAAGCTCCTGAATTACGGGTTATAACAGAAGAAGGTCAGAACCTCGGTGTTCTTCCTTTTGCTAAGGCAATGGATGAAGCAAAGGCTCGAAACCTCGATCTTATTGAAATATCACCAAATGCCATCCCTCCTATTGCAAAAATCATGGATTATGGTAAATTTCAGTATGATGAAAAGAAGAAGCAGAGGGTAGCCAAATCTCGCACCCAGACGTCAGAATTGAAGAATATCCAGGTTAAAATAGGTACAGGAGACCATGATCTCGAACTAAAAGCCAAAAAAGCCTCAGAATGGCTTAGTGAAGGCAATAGAGTGAAGATCGACCTCTACTTATCAGGCAGATCAAAGTACATGGATATTAATTTCCATAAAGAAAGAATGGATCGAGTTTTAAAACTAATAACTGTTGACTACAAAGTTTCAGTCCCCGTCACAAAAGGACTAAAAGGATTGTCGGTCATAATAGAGAAAAAATAATATAAAAATAATGAAAACAAATAAATCATTTCTAAAGAGACTTAAAGTAACAAAAAATGGAAAGATTCTTGCTCGTTCAACTGGCCAAAATCATTTCAATTCTAAAGAGAGTCGACGAGCTCAGCTCGCCAAAAAGAGATCAACACCTTTCCATATGACAGCAAAGGAAAAGAGTCGATTTTTAATCAATGCATAAATTAACGGCATAAAGACATAAAAAAATACCATGACACGAGTAAAGAAAGGCGTTCACGCACTAAAAACAAGAAAGAATATTCTAAAGCAAGTAAAAGGCTATCGTTTTGGACGAAGTACAAAGGAGCGAATGGCTTATGAAGCTATTTCACACGCTGGAGCATACGCTTTCGCACACCGAAGAGACAAAAAGGGTGATTTCCGAAGACTCTGGAATGTTCGAATCAATGCTGCTCTACGAAACATTGATCCAAAGTATTCATACAGTAAGTTTATTGGAAACTTGAAGAAAGCAAATATCGCTATCGACCGAAAGTCACTCGCAACACTTGCACTCGAGAATCCAAAGTCATTTGAGGCTATCGTAAAGAAAGTAAACTAATTCAATTCGTATCTCTTAAGTCTTTCCGGATACATCGCATCCATTCCTAAATTATCTCTAATTTTTTGCACCAAAAAAAGTGACGCTTTTGGTTCACCCATGACTACAAAGACTTTTTTTGCACTATCTTCTGCGCTACTTACAAATTCTACAAGATGATCTGAATCCTTATGTGATGAGTATCCTAAGATAGATTCTATTTTTGCATTCACTGAAAACTCCACTCCATGAATACTTACCTTCTTTGCCCCATCAAGCAAATGTCTTCCGATCGATCCCATTGTTTGATAGCCGACGAGAAGCACGGTGTTTTTTGCATCACCAAGATAGAGTTCTTCATGATGGATCACACGCCCCCCGACTGACATTCCTGACCCAGCAATGATGATTTTGGGAGACTTTGCATGATCAATCGCTCGAGATTCTTCAGCATTTACGGTAAAAGAGAGTCTTGGAAAATTAAACAAATCATCCCCGCCTTTTATCTCTGACTGGGCTCTATCATTAAATAATTTCGTACTAGCTTTATAAATATCGGTGACCTTTGTTGCCAAAGGTGAATCGACATACACAGGAATGATCGGAATCATTTTTGATTCAACGAGCTTATTGATTTCATATAAAATAACCTGTGTTCGCTCTAGAGAAAAAGCTGGGATGATGAGCGTTCCTTGCTTGGCGATAATGTCTTTAATAATTGCCTGCAACTTTTCTCGTCTCTCATCTTTTGGCTCATGATTCCTATCGCCATAGACACTTTCCATCACAACATAATTTGCCCCATCAATACTTTCTGTATCTCGAAGCAATGGCGTAGGGCTATTTCCCAAATCTCCTGTAAATACTATTTTTTTTCCTTCAAAAGTGAATTGAAATATTGATGAGCCGAGTATATGTCCGGCATCTTTTGGATACACAGAAAATCCTTCAGGGAAAGCTCTTTCTTCATGATATGAAATAGTTTGCCACAGACTGAAAGCTTTTTTCATATCTTGTTCTTCATACAGCGGCAGAATACCTTCCTGAATAGCTTCTCGCGTAAGCAAACCAAGCGCGTCTTGCATGATGAGTTGAGCAAGTGAGAAAGTCTCTGGTGTTGAATATATAACTCCATTAAAACCATCTTTTACAAGCTTGGCGATTCTACCGACATGATCGAGATGGGCGTGAGTTATGAAAAGCATATTGATCTCCAAAGGTTTATACGGAAAATCTACTCGATTTTCTGCTTGAGCAACCTTTTCGCCTTGTATCAAACCACAATCGATCAAGACCTTCGTCTTTCCCATCTCCAAGAGAAAATTAGCTCCCGTCACACTTCCCACTCCACTACAAAATGTTATAAAAGCACTCATTTATTTTTATTTCTTAAAGCAAGCCAAATGATGACTGAACCCAAAACATCATCAAAAAGATCTTTTGCTGTATCGAGTTTATATGCCAGCGTCCCAAAAACGTATCCGGAAATATCATAGTAAACTTCAAACGCTTCCCACGCGAGGCCAGCGATAAATGTGAGGGCAATGAGATTCCACAAATTATTTTTAATGATTTTAATATTAAAAATTTCTGATATAGCAAATATAGATAAAGCGATACATATTCCACCAAGGATGTGAGCGATGATATCGTAAAACCAATAATTCAAATAGAAATGCCTGGTCATACCGATAACATGAAAAAATAATAAAACAATCAAGAGGCCAAGGGTCATCAGGAAAAGTTTTAAGTGTTGCATCGGCTAATTATATCCCAAAATAGTCATAAACAAAAAAGACCCTTTCGGGCATTCTTTGTAGGTTACAAAAGTATTAGCCTAGTAAAATACTAGGTGGGTGATCTTAATGATAACACCAAGGTGCAACATAATTGAAGCGCGAAGCTTCTCGATCTCCCAAATTAAAAAGTTATAGAGTTAATACTCATGTAACCTATTCTAATTATATTACTCTCATTTTCAAATACAATACTTTTTCTTGTTAAGACATCAAGGTGACAATTCGTCTACAATGTTTCATATAAAATTTTCTCTTGGATGTGACGGTACTCGATGATTTCCTCTTTTGTAAACCAATGTTTGATCTCATCTTCTGCTTCTTTTGGAGAACCTGAAGCATGGACAAGGTTTCGCACAGCTCGACTATCTTTATCAGTCATTTGATATGAATCAATTACAAAATCGCCGCGGATTGTTCCGACATCAGACATCAAAGGCTCTGTTCCGCCGGTAAGTTTTCTGACAATAGACACTGCATGAGCTCCTTCCCACACCATACATATAACTGGACCACTTGTGATATACGTAACGAGTCTAGTAAGAAGAATTTTAGTCACTTCAAGTGGATCGTTGATTGGAGCGACTAAACCTTTATCTTTATAACCCTTAATAGTCTTTTCACCAGTAACCCTTCTCCACTCTGGATCGAGTGTATAATGTTTTTCAACAAGATCAGCACTTGGCACTATCATTTTCATAGCGATCAATTTGAGCCCAGATCTTTCATATCGAGATATGATTTCACCAACAAGACTTCTCTGGATGCCGTCCGGCTTGATAATGACGAGGGTTTTTTCTTTTTTAGGATGTATCATGGCGAGATTATATCATAATAAAATACGTCGAATTAAGGATGTTTACCTCTTTCGGGATTAAAAATATCAAAGGTTGGATCATTTTTTTTTGCATATGTATCAACGAGATTAAAGTCAGCTAGATGTTTCTCGATAAATTTTTGTGGATTCAAAAAGTATCCAGCGCAAATATCTGCCCAATACTCTCGGGCTCCTTGATATAGACCCTCTTGAGTACCATCAATATAATTTTCATAATATCGATCTCCGTCACGATGATAGGAATCAGGACTTGAGATACGGTTATACACGGATAAAAGTAGATCGTAACGTTCTTTAAGATTGAGATCTCTGTCAGTCTTCCAATCATTGGCATGACCAAGTTCATGCATAACAACTTCACGTTTTATGGGAATTAGAGGTTCATTGCCAACAGATTGTGTGTTTCTATAAACAAAAATTGTAGGCGCCCCGATAATACCATTTACGACTTCACCTCCGATTTTACGCTTAGACTCTATATCAATATTCATACTATCAATATATTTTACTTCTCCCACTTCTCCCGCAATCCACCCTTTCGGATACTCTAAATACTTTTCAGTAAATGCTTCATTAGAAAATCTCTCCCACCCAGCCGCATTCATGTTCACAAGGTTTGGTTCAAGTCTTTCGACAGATTTTCTTTCAAAATAAGCTCTGTAATCTCCATCTTGAATCTCGAATACAACTGAATCACCAAAAATCTTTTTAATTTCAATTTCCTCATTCTTTCTTTCCGCATGTGATTTTTCGTTTTCACTAGAACTTACATGGCTCGCATATTCAGCTTCATTTCCCATCCTCCGTTCTATTCCTGCCCCACCAACAAGAAGTGCTCCAGCAGCAAAGCCAAGCTGTAGCCATCTTTGAGAACATTGTGAAATTTGACCCAATGAAGATTCTACTGCATCCTCTTTAGATTCTATATTTTCGGGATTTTCATTCGACAGTTTTTCCATAACAATGTAATGTGAGAATTACTGAAGACCCTCTCTAACCTTTTTTAATTTATCCTCGTCTCGTTTCTTTGAGTCTTTAATATCAAGTTCTTTTAGGGCAACAACCGCTTCTTTAAGCGCAGCTTCGTATTCGCTATCAATACTATTTAAAATATCGAGATACATCGTGGCAAAATTAACAAGCTGTTCTCCCCTTTCTTCACTCGTCATCTTTTCACCCATGATTTCTTTGATCAAGGCACTAGCCTCAGCTATTTTATTTTCAGAGAGAAGTTTTTCAAGTTGCGCAATTTTATCGTTGTTCATAAGATACTATAAATAATTATTTCTCATTATACTTTCCAGCTTTGGCTTTATTCATGATTCGATACAACATGATTCTTTTAGCTCTATTATCGGCATTATCAGAAAGATTTTCCGCTATCTCTGACAGATTAGCCATAAGCATACTGCGAGCATCCATTCCTTCTCGTGAGCCGAATTTTCCAACTTTCATATAACTCTCAACTACTCTCTCGAGTCTTGAAAAAGTCCCTTGACCTAATTCTGCACTCTCAAAAGAAGTATATATTTCACTACCCACTTTATCATCAATAGCTTTATCTAGTTTTTCTTGGAAATTAGGTGGTAATTTGTCCACTAAATTAAGTTTTTTGTTACCCTTGTCACTGAGCATATCAAATCTTTCTTGTAGCTTATTTAGCCCTTCAGAAGTTGTATTTGTATTCGTGAGGACTTCATTTAACTGTCTCGCTACTGCTTCTTTAATTGCTGCATGGAGTGCCACGATCTGCGATATTTCGCTGAGTATTTCTGATCTTACATCACCCTCTTTACCAGCTCGACGCTCTTTCATTCCTCGTAAAGCAGCGCCGTAAGTATGGTCCATGACAAAGTAGCCAAGAAAAGCAAATTCATCCTTATCTCCTTGTTTTTTATTTCGATCAAAAGTACCTATTTTATCTTCCAATCCAGCAATACTCCCCGAGAGACTCTCTTGCTTTTCAAGTTTTTTCTGTAATTCAAATATATGCCCTGGCTTCTCTGCAGCTTTTTGCTCTAAATGCGCATCAATAGATTCCATATCAGCGTCACTTAATGTAATACCTAAATCCTTTGTAAGTTTTTCCCTACATAGATCCTTATAACCTTTTTGCACTGTCTCTAAAGAGTCAAAAAGCTCTACATGTTTTTCCATCTTACCTTCATTTCGCATTTCTGCCTCATCAACATTCATCTTTGCAAGTAAACTAG
>JANXRK010000013.1 GCA_025353045.1 Candidatus Tayloriibacteriota bacterium | reverse complement strand
CGACATTAGTAGAAAAATATTTTATTTATCCGTACATAAGCCTTCCGTATCTCCTAGTATTTATGATTGGAATTACCTTAATTGGTAGCTTCTGGGATATTTGGGCAAAACGACATGGCAAAAGAGATCATACTTGGATTTGGCAATTTAATACAAAAGACACTCTTGGAATTATTCTCTTCTGATTACCTATTGAGGAATACCTTTTCTACATAATCACAAGTGCGTATATCATTTTTACATGGAAATGCATTGAACTACTCCAACAAGTACCAAATCTACAGTACATATTACCAATAACCCTTATTGTCAATTATATTATTTTATCACTTTTTAAAGTTTAAATAAAAACACTTCCTCTCTCTTAATTCTTTTTCAAAATCGCTATCTGTAAACACGTAGCAAAACAGACCCAAAGAAGATACGGAATATTTATATAACTTACCCATAATGCAAAAGGGTGAATTACAACAAGCGCCCATATCAAAGTTCCTAAAACCAAAATAATATCGAGAGTCGCTAGTGGAATATTTTTTAATTCAAATTGAAGAGGAGTATAGGACAGATTAAAAATAATATTTAAAATAAAAGGAAGTAGAACAAGAAATGGTATTTCATGTCGTGCAAACAGTGCAGCCACAGAACCATATGAAAGTGCAATCAAAATATACAACACAATCCACACTGGACCAAATACTTTTGGTGAAGGTGCCCACGAAGGCTTGTTTAATTGTTGATACCATTCATAGTTTTTCATACTAAAACTATAGCACACAATCAAATCTTCCGACTATCATAGGCCCAATGTAAAATAGCTTGGCGTTGCCGTGGGCGACAAAAGATGTCCCCTACTCTGCAGTTTCTATGCACCTGTGCGAGATGGCGTGCTATCGCTCTCCATCTTTTTATCTGTCGTTTATCCTCATCAGGGATTCGACGACCCATATAATATCTACAATACCATTGGAACCATCCTCTTGGATCATCTTTGTAAATCCAGCCTTTCTTTTTCCAGATCGATAGAGACTGACTGGCATTTACTCCAAAATAATTAAGTGAAGCAACATGCTTTTTTGTACCAACTAGAGCTAGCTTTGCATTAACAAACCATTCTTTAGGAAATTCATCAGTGCAATCTCGCATATACAGGCCACCAAAAACACCGAGGGAAAGCATTTCTTGCGGAGTCAATTGCGGATGAAATTCAGGATCAAAGTTTTTACCAACGGGTTCAGTGAGAATGTACGTATATCCCTGTTGCATTAAATCGTTGACGGTCATTGTTATAGATTATATAGTTATTATGGCATTATGAACACCCATAACATGGTAGCACCGGCCGTGACCGTCGTAATTCTTCTCTTCATCTGGATCACTGTTCGCCACATCCAATACTCTAACATCGTCCGCAAGGATGACGAAAAATGGATGAGAAGGGTGGTAGAAGACATTTTGGAATCTGCCTGTCGAGCTCAGGCGGATATACGCGATGATGCTACTGAATTTCCACATATCATCATCGCTGCGTCATGCCCCAACCGACAGAATATGCTCTGGGCACGCGTTAGGGTCACCAATGAAACTATTCGAGTGACCCTTGAATGGAAATACGAGTTGTCCGCAAGCACAAGGAAAATTGCTTACCTTGTTCTCAAAGGACTTCTCGAAGAGAACATTGACGCCAAATTGTCTTCCAATCCGAGTGAGGGAATGACATGGTCAAATGCCGTAACGGCAAATGGTGGTTCGTCCACCCGGTGAAGCAACCGAGACACTATGTCAAAAACTTTCAGGGACGCCGTCTGGTCACGACCAGCGGCGTTTTACGTTTAAAACTCCCCTACATCTCCCTCAACCATCACCACATTATTTATGCCCACACCCCACTCAACAACACGGTCGGCGCTTCCCTTCGATAAGTTGTTTACGCGCTCGCTCTAAATGCCCCCTCCTTGTCTTCTCTTTTTTCACAGACACAATCCAACAAATCCACTCATTACGCGCAAGTGGCGTAATATCATCCCAAGCTTCTCTCATTACCTTTGAAGAAACTAGCACTTTTTGTAAATCTTTAGGAATTTGATGCATATGATTATCAAATTTACGGTACACTAATTTTACCTCAACACTATTTTTATTACAATAATTCCCTTCTTTACTTTTTAATGATATCTTTACGACATCATCTACTGAAATGAAAAGTACCGGCAATTTAAAATACATCATTCCAATCACATGTATTGTTTTACTCTTAGCAATTATTTTACGTTTTGATCTTTTAAAAAATAAAAAAACTACAGGTCAAAATCCTGCGCCGACGACACAGGATATAAAAGAACCAGATATAAATTCCCTAATCGAGACAAAAATAGTTACGCCTCCGTCAGAGAAAAAGAAATACACTTATGTAGAGGTAATGGAAAGTTGTAGTGCTCACTATGAAGGTATTTGTGTTAATGCTCGAACAGGTCCTGGATCAGAATTTCCAATTAAAATGAAACTGCGAACGGGAATTGTTCTTCATGTTGCAGATGAACCTATTCATACTGAGCAACATGATTGGTATAGAGTTATTTTTGATAGCTACCTTTTATTCCCTGAACGAATCGATGGTGATATGTATATAGCTGGAGATGTTGTCCGCATTTTTTATGATGAAGGTGATATGACAACAAAAGATGCATCGACAACCACGACAAAAAAAATAATTGTAGATATTTCAGAGCAAATGATCTACGCGTATAATGGTCAAGAACTTTTCATGAAGCAACTAGTCTCAACCGGTCTGGAATTAACTCCGACAGAAATTGGTGAATTTAAAATATACAAAAAAACACCAAGTCGATATATGCAAGGCCCAACAAAAGGAATGACAGATCAGTATGATCTTCCGGGAGTACCTTGGGATCTCTATTTTACGTATGATGGAAGTGTGATTCATGGTGCATATTGGCATAATAGTTTTGGAAAAAGATGGTCGCATGGTTGTGTGAACTTGCCACTTGATAAATCAAAGGAATTGTATGAATGGGCAGAGGTTGGGACTCCAGTGATTGTGCAGGATTAACAAATTTAAATATGTTAAAATAAAACTATGAAAGAAAATCATCTTAGAGACTAAAAGGAGTTCCAAATATAACCTAGAACGTAGAGAAGATGGCTTTTATTTATCTGGACATGCAGAATATTGCCCAACACCCACCAGAGTTGATGTGACAGGCTCCACATTTGGAGGGTCAATATTGAGTCCAGATACTATCGCCGTGGAGATGAGGTTTGAGATAAGATTATTGGACCGAAAGCAGTCCATGACCACTTCGACGGTTGTGAAAATTACCATGGAATCTAAGGGCTTCGCGACATAATACAAAGAAAAACAGACTCAAATGAACGGAAATTTTGGATTCATAGCGATATTGTACTATAATATCTATGTATGAAGTTATTCCCTCAACTCAATCAAAGTTTCCTCAGACGAGCAACAAATTTTTGGACATTTGTTTTTTTTATTGTCATCATCGGTGACTTCATAACTGAAAACAGTTTTGACCGAGCCGGTTTGATTCTTCTTGTAGCAATCTTTTATACAGCATTTTTAGCGATTTATAGCGCTGAAAAAGAATTCAAACGTTGGCATGAATCGAATAAAACCATGCATCCGGGAGAAATGTATGTAGTGATCTGGACGATCCTCATCGTCGGACTTTTGGCAGCAAATCTGTATCTCAAAGAAAAATATGAGCTCCCTGCTGAAGTTCGCGCTAGTTATATTGTTGTAATCGGTATTTTAGCCATTACAAAAGAGTCGAAATATTTATATAAACAAAAAAAGAAAAGATGAATTCAAAATCACTTATATGGATTGGTATGTCAGTAGGCTCTGCAATTGGTAGTTATATTCCGACGTTGTGGGGCGATAGTTTTTTATCTTTTAGTTCAATAATCCTGACTGCAGTTGGTGGTTTTGCTGGAATTTATGTAGGATTTAAAATAGCAAATTACTGACCATTTTTCACACCGTTATACACAATCTTTGAAATCGAAGAAATGACAGATTCGAGTGAGGTAAAGTCCTTACCTTTTGTCATAACACAGAGTAAATATGGATTATTTGGATAATAGATAATTCCACAATCATGAAGTTCTCGCGATACAAATTGCCCATCTTTTAATGTTGTATGTTCTCCAAACTTATGTGCGATAATAGTTTTCTCCGGCACGCCATCAACAAGGCCTTTTGTGAATGTTGTATAAGTTAAAAGTTGAAGCACTTGTTCTGACACCACTCTCGGTAAATATGTTGAACTGTAAAGCGTTCTAAAGATCGCTGAATACATTTTAGGTGAAAGAAAATCAAGAGTATCACCGGTCGCAGGTGGAGGAATTTCTAATGTTTTTAAAACATTAATAAAAGCAGGTCTATTATTATTATAGAGTGATTCCAATGCGTCGTTATCAGATTGGATTATCATGGCCTCAATCAAATCTCGTGCAGTATACATACCTGGAGCCAAAGGATGTTCCGGCTTATAATTTTGACCCGAATCATTCTTTGGAGTGTATTGGATTTTTTTCAAAAGAAGACTTGGATTTGAATCTGCTTCTTTGAGATACCCCATCATCACCGCCACCTTAAGCATACTCGATGGGTCATAGACAACGTCTTGATTGATACCAACCCATTTTCCAGAATTCAAATTTCTAAAATAAACAGATACAGAATCTGCAGTACCTTTAGAAAGATTTGAAATATATTTTTTTATATCTTCCTCAAGATAAAGATATTCCGGCGCTTCTCTTGAAAAATCAACAAGAAGAAGTGGGTTAATATAATGATATTTCGTTGAATTTTCTCGCACCTCAAGCAATCTACTTGGTTGAACAGAAGTATAGAACATTCTTCCATACCAGCCTGCAAAAAAAACCAAAATAAGAACGAGAGTGGCTAAAGATAGGTATCTAATAGTTTGCATAAAGAATAAGGACATTATACTCCTTAGCCAATAAAAATACAGATGCTATAATAAAGCTATGAACGATTTGATAGTCTTTGATCTTGATAATACTTTAGCAATAAGTAAGACCGTTATCGACGAAGAGATGTCAGATCTTTTCGAAAAGTTTCTCGAGGTAAAAAAAGTTGCAGTTATTTCAGGAGGAAGTTTTAAACAAATAGAAAAAGAGTTACTTTTTAACCTCAAACTAGATACAAATTTCCCCAATCTCCATCTTTTCCCTACAGATGGTACAGCTTATTATGCCTGGATTAAAGAAGAAGGACGCTGGCAGCAAATCTATCAGGAGACTTTGGATCCAAAAGATAAAATAAAAATTATGGACGCTTTTGATCAAGTATTAAAGGAAATACATTTTGATAAAAGTAACATTGTAGGTGAATTGGTTGAGGATCGGGAATCAGCAATAACTTTTTCAGGTCTTGGCCAAAAAGCAGCTCTTGCCGACAAAGAAGCTTGGGATCCAGACAATGCAAAGCGAAGCGAAATTAAAAAACTACTTGAAAAGAAACTCCCAGAATTCGAAATGGGTATTGCTGGAACGACTTCTATTGATGTGACAGAAAAAGGACGCGATAAGGCGTACGGAATTAGAAAAATGGTAGAATATATCAAAGTCCCATTAGAAAAAATAACATTTATCGGAGATTCTCTTTTTGCTGGTGGAAATGATAATCCTGTACTATCTACTGGAATAAAAGTAATTTCTGTTAAAAATCCAGAAGAGACAAAAAAAATCATTAAAGAAATGCTTACGTAAATAAAAAATGATAAAACCATTTGCAGAAAGAACAAAAGAAAAAATGAAAGAAGTCCTTATGAATCCCAATTCTCCAGGACCCGATGTTCACTATTATATGATTCGTGGCGGTAGTAATAAAAAAAATATAACTGTATGGGAAAGTGGAACAGTTGGTGGAGAATACGTAAAGGCATATGGCCATTATCATATAGGAAATTTAGAAGAAAATTATCACATTATCGCTGGTGAAGGAATTATTTTAATGCAAAGTCCTATTGTAGATAACAGTGTTGAAAATTTTAAAGCAATTTTTGTCCAAACGGGAGATAGGGTCCATATTCCAAGAAATACTGGGCATTTAGCATTAAACACTGGGAAAACGTGGCTTGTAACATCTGATGATAGTCCTGTTGATTTTACTGGTAGAGATCCTGTGAGCTTACCTAGCCACGCTGATTATGAATCTGTTAGAATGATGAGAGGATTTGCATATTATGTTATAGAAAAAGACGGAAAGCCCTATTTTGTCAAAAATCCAAACTATAAAAATGTACCTGAAATTAGTGTAATGTGATATAATTATATTTCTTATGACCCCTAAAATGCCCCTTATGAGGTTTATGAAACGGGAAAGAGGATTAAAAATACTCTTCGTGGCTACTGAGGCCTTTCCTTTTATAAAAGTTGGTGGACTCGGTGAAGTGATGTATGCCCTACCAAAAGCCTTACAGGAATTGGATCAAGATGCCAGAGTTATTATACCGAAATACTCTTCGATTCCTGCAGATAAATACAAATTCCAAAGCCATGTTGAAGGTTTATCGATAAATGATAAGACTGAAAATGGCGATCGATCTATTATTTGCAACGTAAAAATTTTAGAACAAAATCCTGGAGAACCCCTAACCAACTATTTTCTTGAAAATCAAGAATATTTTGAACAACGAGGAAGTGTTTATGGATATGATGACGATGCAGCAAGATGGTCAGTACTTTGTCGAGGGGCATTGGAATTCATCAAAAAAAATGACTGGGTTCCAGATGTTATCGTAGCATCAGATTGGCAAGGGGGATTGATTCCAAATCTTATTAAAACTGAATATGCTCATGACCCCATTATTTCAAAAATAGCTACGGTTTTTTCAATTCATAATCTACACTATCAAGGAATGTTTGACCATCATCATATTAATGAACTTGATTTTGATGATGGTCAATCAACAATTCCCACCCTCAGTGACCCTCGTCTTTTGAAGACAAATTTTATGAGAAGAGCGATTCGTTACGCAGATGTAATCAATACAGTATCTCCAACATATGCACAGGAAATTATGACGTCAGAATTTGGAGAGCTACTCGACACCATTCTTCAAGAACGTCGATCAAGGATCTTTGGTATACTCAATGGTATCGATTACACCTCGAACGATCCGGCACATAATCCACATGTCGAATTTAAATATACTCAAAAAGATCTTAGTGCGCGAGATAAGAACAAACGATTCCTTCAAAAGAAATTCAATTTAGAAGAAAATCCCGATGTGCCAATTTTTGCTATCGTCTCAAGATTAAGTGAACAAAAAGGTCTTGACCTTTTATTAGAAACAATTGAACCTCTACTTAATAACTATAAATTTCAATTTATAGTTTTGGGTACAGGTGATTCACGATTCCTTTCATTTTTTGGAGATTTGGACAAAAAATATAACCAAGTTGCAACGCATCTATCATTTGATCGTGCACTACCACACAATATTTATTCTGGTGCAGACATTATATTAGTGCCATCACGGTTTGAACCATGCGGTCTCGTACAAATGGAGGCAATGCGATACGGTGCCCTACCATTAGTTCGTAAAACTGGTGGCTTAGCAGATAGTGTTGAACAGTACTCACCACTTACAAAGACGGGAACGGGCTTTATCTTTGACAAATACGATAAATACGCACTCTTTGGAACAATGGTCCAAGCAATTGAAACATTTAAATACAAAGATAATTGGAGAGGAATACAGAAGCGAGCCATGTCTACGAACTTTTCATGGACTAAGTCGGCTAAGGAATATATTGATCTTTTCAAAAAAGCTATTAATTTTAATAAGGAATCAAGAGAGTAAAACTATGAGATGGGCAAATTTTTTACATATGTATCAGCCGGCGGAACAGCAACCTGATATTCTTGAATCTATAATCGTGCAATGTTATCGGCCCATCATTGATGGCCTTATCAAGAATAAGCACATTCGTCTAACACTCAATGTTAATGGTGCTCTTCTTGAACTCTTTGATAAATATAATCATAAAGATATTTTAAAAAAGTTACGAACTTTGGCAGAGGAAGGACGTATTGAATTTACATCATGTGCAAAGTATCATGCCTTACTACCATTTCTAAATGAAGAAGAGATTATCCGACAAATCACTCTCAACAACGAAACCCTAAGAAAATATCTTGGAGAAAATGTCCTTATACAAGGTTTTTTTGCACCTGAAATGGCATATGATGAAAAAATTGCTCCAATTATAGAAAAACTCGGCTTTAAATGGATTATTCTTGATGAAATTTCATGCGGAGGTGAAGTAGGGCATGTAGATTATTCAAAAGTTCATAAAATTAAAGGTACAAATGTAAATGTATTCTTCCGCGAAAGAAGATTAAGTAATCTCATTATGAGTGCTGTTGTACGATCAAGCGAAACTCTTTTCAATGCAATGCAAGATAATATAAAATCTAACAATTACATCGTCACAGCTATGGATATAGAAACGTTTGGCCATCATCGCCCCGGACTCGAGAAAATGCTTTTTGATGTCTTTGCCACAAAAAACATTGATTTTATTCAAATTTCTGATATTGAAAAATACTATTCAGATACAAAAGAAATTACCCCGACAAAAGCCACCTGGGCATCGAGTAAGGTCGACATCGATAATGGTAGCCAATTTTTATCATGGTCAGACCCTGAAAATAGTATCCACAAATACCAGTGGGCACTTACCGATCTTGTACTCAGAGAAGTATACGCTATGGATAAAAAGCATAGCCGATACGATCTTGTTCGAGCTAAGATGGATATTGCCTTAGCATCCGATCACTTTTGGTGGGCTTCTGCAAAACCTTGGTGGAGTTTGGAAATGATAGAGGATGGTGCCTTTCGACTTCTTGATACATTGCGCTACATTCCTGATGTCAGCAGGGATGCATTAGAAAAAGGAAGAGATTTATACGAACACATCATTACAACCGCCTTCAATTGGCAAAGAACTGGTAAAATCCGCCAAATGATGCAGGCACAACAAGGTATTTTACGCATACCATTTAAAGACAGAACTCTCGAAAAGGAAGGATCAGAAAATGTCTACTATGCTTTTCTTGACATGATGGAAAAATTAAAAAAAGAGGCGGCTAAAAAAGGCGAATACGAACAAGCAATACTTTGGAGAGACGCGATTTTTAAACTCAAAAACAAACTGGATATTTACGATACCATGAATGCAATCGACCTTGTTCGAGTAAAAATTCCGCACGATGAGGTTGAGCGAGTGATCGTCGAATATGAAGATAAATATAAACGATTACGAGGTGGCCAACCAGAACAGCGAGGTTCTTAGTGGCATTGTTTGTAGTTTTAGTTTTTAGAAATTTATATGAATTCTTATAAAGTATTTGAAAATAATCCAATAGCATATTTTTGCGCAGAGTATGCCATTTTCGATCATACTCCGCTTTATACTGGTGGACTTGGAATACTTGCTGGAGATTATATTCAGGAAATGGCTGATCAAAACTTCCCTGCCGTAGCTATTGGCCTTTTCTATCACAAAGAACATCAGCATGGGCTAGAACTAAATCGTGAGAGAAAAACTCCTGAGGATCTTGGCTTAATTCTTGTAAAAAACAAAGATGGTAGTGTTTTAAAAATCCCAGTGACTTTTGGTAAAAATAAAATTAAAGTGCAAGCCTGGACCTGGAAAAAGGGAAAATTAAATCTATATTTACTTGATACACAATTAGAAGAAAATAGTTCTGATTATTGGATCATAACCGACACTTTATATGTTGAAGATCGATATAAAAGATTGCAACAAGAAATTATTCTAGGTATTGGAGGAATTAAGCTCATAAAGGCTTTGGGAATTGAACCTTCTGTATACCATATGAATGAAGGTCATTCTGCCTTTTTATCATTTGAATTAATTGGAGATGAAATAAAAAAAAACAAAACAAGCTTTGCAACAGCCACTGAAAACATAAAAAAACGAATTGTCTTTACTAATCACACCCTTGTCGCAACTGGTCAAGAGATGTTTGATATAAATACTATTAAATCCCTATTCTCAGATGAATTAGCTCAATTAGGTTTTGATGAATGGACAAAAGCATTTTCAATGACAAAGCTAGCTCTAAACATGTCATCAAAAGTAAATGCGGTAAGTAAGCTACACGGAAAAATGGCAGCGGAGCTTTGGAAAAAATATGAGACGGAAAGTATCACAAATGGTATTTACCTTGAGCGATGGGATACTTTTAAATATTACAGTCACAAAGAAAGTAAAAGAAAATTAATTCAATATATTCAAAATAAATGTGGCCAAAGTTTTAATGAAGACGTGCTGCTTCTGGGTTGGGCGCGTAGATTTGTTGAATACAAACAACCTTTAGCAATACTTAATGATGTAAAAAAACTTAAAGAACTCGCAACAAGAGAAAATAAGAAATTTGCTATTGTTTTTTCAAGCGCAATCAATCCGACATACACAGAAGAAAGTACTTTATACAAGAAATTTGTTGACTTAATTGAAGGCGAATTAAAAGGAATTGTTACTTTTATTCCTAATTACGATATAGAGATTGCCAAACTGATGACCTCTGGTTGTGACATTTGGCTTAACACTCCGATTGTAGGCTGTGAAGCTTGCGGAACAAGTGGCATGAAAGCCTGCCTCAATGGTGCATTACCACTCAGTACGAATGATGGTTGGATAAATGAAGTTGATATTTCAAATACAGGTTGGATCGTAGAAGACAAAGACATTACAAAAAATCTCCTCGATATTTTGGAACAAAAAATTGTACCGGAATATTATGACGATAAAGAAAAATGGAAAGCACGAATTACACATTCAAGAAATCTTATCCTTGATCAATTCACAACAAAAAGAATGCTCGAAGAATACGCAAAGAAACTATATTTACCTATTTTTTCAAAACTTTATCCGTAAATAGTCCGATGAGCTTTTCAGTATTCATTTCTCTTTCTCCAAAATCAGAACGAAGAACAATGACTGCTATTGGATATATACTATTCCCTACTTTTTTATTAAATAAAGAAACCATAGCTTCTTTTGCCTCACTCGTTCTTCCTGTCTTCCCACCAATGAATTCAGCATAGGAAGAAAAAGGGTTGATATTCGAAAGATGATGGAAACCATGTTCAGTTGTCGTAGCAAAATCAAATTCTTTTATACTAGAAATCTTTAAAATATCCGGTTCAGATATATAGAGATATTTTGCTAAAACAAATAGATCCTGTGCATTAGAGACATTCTCATAACTAAGTCCTGAAGAATCACGAAAACGGGTATTTCTCATACCTATCTCTCCAGCAAAACCATTCATTTCTTTCATAAAGACCTTAGTACTTGTAGATGTGCCGGAAGACTGGGCGAATGCTTCTGCTGCATCATTACTTGAAACCATAAGCAAAAAGTGGAGTAACTCATCAG
>JANXRK010000043.1 GCA_025353045.1 Candidatus Tayloriibacteriota bacterium | reverse complement strand
AGTGTATGTGCTCGACGATCAAGAGTGAGATATTCAATACCAACATTAATCATGAATTGCAGACGAGCCTCGATTTCTCGGAGAATAATTTTGGCAATCTCCTTTTCAGTTTCAGTCAGTTTAATGTCAGTAAAGAATTTTTTTGAATCCTCAATTGACATTCCTGTTATCAAAATGATATTTACGCCACTTATAAAGACATTCAAAGCTTCTGGACGAAGTCTTGCTCCTTTACATACATCACACGTCTCATTGCTAAAGAATTCTTTTGTGCCCAAACCGTTACAAGCCACGCAGGCACCGTATGGAGAGTTGAAAGAGAAAAGACGAGGCTCTATTTCTGGATATGAGAATCCATCATATGGACACATAAACTTCACTGACATCAACTTTTCTTCATCAGGAAATTCAATTTTGATAAGCCCTTGTGCTTCTTCGATGGCTTTTTCTAAAGATTCTGAAAGACGCTCCCGAGCATTATCTACTTGCTTGCTTCGTTCGGTATTTCCTTTTGCTGCTGGTTTAAATTCACTCAAAAACATTTCATCGATTAAAACATCGATATTATGCTTTTTATTTTTATCCAAAATAATCTGTTCTCGAAGTCGCATTACTTTTCCATCGACTTTTACTCGATCATATCCTTTACCCAAAAGATCATAGAGAAGTTGATAGTATTCACCTTTTCGTCCAACAACAATTGGAGCATAGATTTTTACTTTTTGTTCATCGAGCTCGACACCCATAACTTTTTTACCAGTTTTGTTGTGTGAACTTACCTGCTTTATGATTGTTTCGAGGATTTCTTCTTTTGAAATTCGATGAATTTCACGATTACAGATCAAACAATGTGGCTTTCCAACACGAGCAAAAAGAATTCGAAGATAATCGTAGATTTCGGTAATAGTTGCAACAGTTGATCGAGGATTATTTGAACGAGACTTTTGATCAATAGAAATGGCGGGAGAAAGACCAATAATCTCATCAACATCAGGCTTCTGCATTTGCTTCAAAAACTGTCGTGCGTATGAAGAAAGGGACTCTACGTAGCGTCTCTGCCCTTCAGCAAAGATGGTGTCGAAGGCAAGAGAAGACTTACCAGATCCAGAAAGACCAGTTATGGCCACCATTTTATTTCGAGGCATTTCTACATCAATACCCTTCAAATTGTGGGTTCTAGCCCCTTTTACAATGATTTTTTCATCACCTCTTTCGGTGAAATTGTCAGGTTTTTTTGACATAGTTTTCTTGACTACTAACTATAGCAATCTATAAAAATTAGGCAAATAAGGATCCTACTTATGGTTTTTGATCAACGATGCGATCTCTTCAACGATTTCACCGAGCGAAACGGCTGCTTTTATAATGAATTTATCTGCACCGAGTAGTTTTGCCTTTTCAATATCACTTTGCTTATTCAAATTGGAAAGAATCATCACAGGAATCTTTCGGTCTTTTTCATTTGTCTTGATTTGCTGCAAAATATTAAATCCATTCATACCAGGCAGTAGAATATCCAACATAATAAGGTCAGGCATTTCAGTTTGCAGAAAAGCCAATGCTTCATGGCTGTTAGTTGCTTTTAAAAGAACGTATCCACTTGATTCAATCTTTTTAGTAAGAATAGTTCCAAGAAGTTTGTCATCTTCAACCCATAAAATTTTTTTTCCTGTCTTTGGTGTTGTCTTTTCCTTATTTTTATTTGCGCTAGTATCTCTTCCAAATGCTAGTTCGATTTTCTCAACCACTTCTTCAGGATCAACATGAGGCTTGATGATGTAATCTTTGATAACAGGGGTTGATGGGATTTTTCGCATCTGTATTGGTTCGCCTGCATTTGAAATGATAATAACTGGAATTTTAGTTACCGCTTTATCAAAACTTTTTTCATTCAAAACATCGTACCCACTTTTATTTGGTAAGACAGTATCGATCAAAAGAAGATCAGGCTTCACAGTTTTCATTTTTTCAATAACTTCATTTCCATCGTTAACGCTTTCTACAGTATGACCAATCTTGGTTAAATGTTCAGCAAGTATTTTTGTGAGATTCTTATCACTAAGAGCTAAGAGTATTTTTTCTTTCATATAATAAATTATGGCACTATTATACCATCCTTTTCTTTAGTATGGCAATCTCGTCGCGCAATATGGCAGCTGTTTCAAAGTCGAGGACTTTTACCGCCTCAGACATTTCACTGTTTTTCATTTCTATTAATTTCTTAGGATTTTCATTAAACATTTTTTCATCTATTTTTACTAGCTCTTTAATGGTCTTATCATGCTCAGTTTGAAGTTGATCAGTGATATCTTGAATCTTTTTAATAATAGTTTTCGGAGTAATGCCATGTTTTGTGTTGTAGTCACTTTGAAGTTTTCGACGTCGAGCTGTTTCATTGATGGCATAATTGAGCGCATCATTCATAACATCAGCATACAGTATCACTCGCCCATCAACATTTCGCGCCGCACGACCGATGATTTGGATCAAAGAAGTTTCAGATCGCAAAAAGCCTGCCTTATCAGCATCCAAAATCCCAATTAAAGTTACTTCGGGCAAGTCCAAACCTTCTCGAAGCAAGTTTACTCCAATCAAAATATCAAATTTCCCTTTTCTAAAGTCAGTTAAAATAGTAATTCTATCAATTGTCTTGATATCACTGTGTAGATATTCGGCTTTTATCTTTTTTTCTTTTAAATACTCAGCTAAGTCTTCAGCCATCTTCTTAGTCAGAGTTGTCCCGATCACTCGTCCACCCTTTTTAATAGCTTTTTCTGCTTCTTCGATAAAATCAAAAATTTGTCCCTTGTATTTATTTTCTCCTTGACCTTTTTCTGCAACCGGCTTTACATCTATCACTGGATCAATAAGCCCTGTCGGTCGAATAACCTGTTCTACCACGTTTTGACTGTGTTCTTTTTCAAATTTACCTGGAGTAGCGGTTGTATAGATGACTTGTCCAACTTTTTTTTCAAATTCATCGAACTTGAGTGGACGATTGTCTCGTGCGGAAGGCAGTCTAAAACCGTAGTCTATAAGAGTGTTTTTACGAGAAGCATCACCCGCATACATTCCACCTATTTGAGGAACAGTTACATGGGATTCATCTATTATGGTTAAAAAATCTCTACTACCAAAATATGCAAGCAAAGAATCCGGCGCTTCACCTGGCATTTTGCCTGAGAAGTGTCGTGAATAGTTTTCAATACCATTACAATAACCGACTTCTTTAATCATAGCCAAATCGTATTTCACTCGGCGCTTCAAGCGCTCAGCTTCAAGCATTTTTCCAGCCTTTTCTAATTCGGCAAGTCTTCCCTCGAGTTCAATTTTAATAGTCTTAAAAGCTCTAGCCGACTGTTCTGGCGTGCTGATAAAATGTTTTGCTGGGAAAAGGAAGATAATTTGGTGCTCGCTTCGGATCGACATTGTTGTAGGATCTAATTCAATTATTTTAGAAATTGTACTTGCATCGTATTCAATTCTAAAAATAGTTCGCTCATTTACGGGCATTATCTCAATCATATTTCCCAATGCACGAAATTCTCCAGAGTTCAATTCAACATTTGTTCGAACAAAATGCACATCGATAAGTTTGCGGATGAGTTCTGCACGAGAAAATTCCATACCAACGGCAATTTTCATATTTACTTTCTCATATTCAACAGGACTTCCCAAACCGTAAATACAAGAAACTGAAGCAACAATGATCACATCCCTTCGAGTCAGAAGTGCTTGAGTTGAGGCATGTCGAAGTCGCTCTATCTCCTCATTGATCATGGCTTCCTTTTCTATGTATGTATCGGTAACTGGCATATAGGCTTCAGGTTGATAGTAATCATAGTATGAGACGAAGTAATGCACAGCATTATTTGGAAAGAATTCACGATATTCCTGAGCGAGCTGTGCTGCTAGAGTTTTGTTGTGAGCGATAACGAGAGTTGGTTTGCCATAATTGGCGATTACGTTTGCCATAGTAAACGTTTTTCCAGATCCAGTCACACCAAAAAGAGTCTGCTTGGTAAGACCTTTTGAAAGACCGTCGCAGAGACCCTTAATAGCCTTAGGCTGATCCCCTGCTGGCGACATTTCTTGTGAGAGTTTGAAAATGGACATGTGTGTAAATAGAGTAGCATATACATAATTTTGAGCAATAAAAAACTGCCACCTATGGTGGTGGC
The DNA here is from genome assembly GCA_025353045.1 of Candidatus Tayloriibacteriota bacterium. Lineage (GTDB taxonomy): Bacteria > Patescibacteriota > Minisyncoccia > Phycocordibacterales > PALSA-1337 > CAIOGI01. Next base: position 1,140 of record JANXRK010000043.1, on the reverse strand, counting down.
AGTTTGTGAGGAATCCTGTTGGCTCGTGCCATCAACCAGCGACTGAGATCCCTGAAGAGACCTGTTTCGGTTTCCTCTGCCTACTCCAGCTCGGGCCGCTCGGATGAGTGATGTTGTATTGACGTAGGGCTTCTCTATTTTCTCTGAATTCCTTTTCAGTAACCCATTTTGACAAAGGACCCCAGAAGAGATACATTGTTTTTTTTCCCTCCTCGGGGCCGACTGTCCAGGCTGTTTTGCCATGAATTCGGTCGGACTCCTGAAGGGGTGTCTTGTTTCGGGCAGAGCAAAATAGCTCTTGGTGGTTAATCATTACCATATGTTTTTGTGATTGAAGAACTTTTGTACTATACAAAACGAGCCCTGGGAATTCCAGGGCTCGTACTTGAGATTATCTATTTAAGAGATACATCGCAAAAACTAGACCCGGAATTAAGTTCTCGGACAATAAACTGCTTGGCAATAATATGATTTCTCTTAAAATTCATTTCATTAGTATACTAAAGTTTATTTTTTACGCAATAGGACCTTCTTAACAGCTTCCTTAATCGCAGAAACGCCCATTCCATAGTGTTCAATGAGCTCTTCCGGTGTTCCTGATTGGCCAAACTTATCTTTAACACCAATAAATTCCATTGGCACTGGATAATTTTTTGCTAAGCATTCTGCCACTGCACTTCCCATTCCACCTGCAATCTGATGTTCTTCTACTGTCACAATTGCGCCAGTCTCATGGGCTAGTCTCCAGATAGCATCTTCGTCTAGAGGTTTGATTGTACTTAAATTTAGGACTTTTACATTCCCGAGCTCCCGTGCGGCCTGAAGTGCTTTATGGACAAGTGCGCCAGTTGCGATTATTCCAACGTCAGCTTTTTTTGGTTCAAAAAAGATTTGAGGTTTACCGATTTCAAAAGGACTATCTTCTGTTGTGATGACTGGAGTTTTTTCCCGAATGAGTCGGATGTATGTTGGAAATTTAGTTTTAGCAGCTGCAAGCGTAGCCTTTCGAGCTTCGATAGCATCACAAGGAGAGATGACAACCATGTTTGGAATAACTCGAGTGATAGCGATATCCTCAATAGCTTGATGCGTTCCACCATCTGGACCTACTGAGACTCCAGCATGAGATCCAGCAATTTT
>JANXRK010000006.1 GCA_025353045.1 Candidatus Tayloriibacteriota bacterium | reverse complement strand
CTCCATTTCCTTTGGAACTTTTTTTCCGCTATCAGAAATCTCTTTTAAGAATACTTCTTTCGCAGTATTCTTATCTTCATCCTTAATCTCATCTTTCGTAAGGAATTTAGGATTTGAGGCAGTAACATGCATAGCGATATCTCGTGCCAGAACCTTGAATTCGTCGTTTCCAGACACGAAATCAGTCTCACATACAAGTTCTACCAAAGCAGCCACACGTCCTGTTGAGTGAACATACGCCTGAACAATACCAGCACCAAAAGTTCTATCTGTTTTCTTCGCTGCAAGCTCCCCACTTTTCTTTCGTAGAATAATACGTGCTTTTTCGATATCTCCCCCAGCTTCTTCTAATGCTTTTTTGCATTGCATAACAGAAATACCAGTTGAGTCTCGTAATTCCTTTATCTGTTCTGTGGTGATCATAAATTAACGCTTATATGCTTTTGCGATTTCTTGAACGAAGAAGTTCACTGATGTTTGTGATGAATCATTTCCAACAACTGGAAAATCCAAACCTTTAATATTGCAATCTGATCCAGCAAGAGCAATAACTGTAATTCCCATGTCTTGAGCTTCCTTCACGGCTGTTTGTTCTTTCTTTGGATCAACAATGAAAATAGCTTTTGGAAGGTCTTTCATGGAAACAATTCCTGTGAAAAATCTCTCAAGATTTGCGATCTCTCGGTCGATCAGAAGTCTTTCCTTCTTTGTATATTTAGCCAATTCACCCTTTTCCTTTTCTGTTGTAAGCTTTTCAAGCTTTTCAACTCGCTTTCGGATTTGCATAAAGTTAGTCAAAGTACCTCCAATCCATCGTCCATCAACGTATGGCATATTGATAGAAAGAGCACCAGATTTTACAGCATTTCGAGCTTCACTTTTACCACCAACAAAAAGAATAGACTTCCCTTCCTTAGCCAAAGATTCAACATAAGATTTAGCCTTTTCCAAAAGAATTTCTGTTTTCTCAAGATCGAAGATTTCTACCTTGTTTTTAACACCGAAAATATAAGGACTAGTTGTTGGGTGACGTCGTGTCTTTGAAAATGCAAAATGGGCACCCGCTTTGAACATCGTATCGATCTTAGGATTGTTTGTATTTACCATAAATATGTGGAGTAGAGTGTAGCAAATAGGAGTTAGTTTTGCAATGCCTTCTCAGCCTTTAGTGCAGTTTGTAGGGTCTCTATGATTTTATCGAGTTTTCCTGACATTATCGTTGGAATATTACTCCACGATTCTTTGATTCTATGGTCTGTGATTCGATCCTGAGGAAAATTGTAAGTCCTGATCTTTTCTGAACGATCTGCTGTTCCAATTTGACCTTTCTTATTAGCATTAAACTTTTTATCTTCTTCTTCCTCTCTCATAGCTGAATACTTAGCTGATAGAATAGTCATAGCTGTCTCCTTGTTAGCAGATTGACTCCTCTCAGCTGTAGAACGAACTTCTAAACCAGTTGGAATGTGTACGATACGCACGGCTGTCTCAACTTTGTTTACGTTTTGTCCTCCTTTTCCACCGGATCGTGAGGTCTCTATGTGTAGATCTGTAGGATTCAATTCGAATTTAACTTTTTTTCTAAGAGGTAAAACGGCCACAGTCGCTGTTGATGTATGAACTCGTCCCATCTTTTCTGTTGCAGGCACTCTTTGAACACGATGAACGCCAGTTTCAAAACGTAATAGCGTATACACTGTCTTACCTTTTATTTCCAATGTTAAATCGTCAATATGTTTTGTTGTCCACCCTTGTGTGTCTGCATATCTCTCGTACATCTCTAATAGTTCATGAGCAAAAATATTAGCTTCGTCCCCTCCAGCACCAGCTCGAACTTCAAGGATCAATTCTGTTGGGTACTCGATTTCTTCTTTTTCTGATTCAACTATAGCCTTTATCTGTTCTTCAGTATTTTTCTTTTGTTCAGCAATAGAATATAAATCAGCCTGAGCCATCTCCTTCATACCTGGATTCTTTTCAATCATAGAAAAAATATCCGCTTCATCTTTTAAAAGCTTTTCATATATTTCAGCGAGATATGCTGTTTTGTGATCTTTCTTATATTCTTCGAGATTCATCTAAACTTCTTTCGTAGAAGTAGATTTTGCAGCCTTTGATTGGCGAGACTTGAACTTTTCTACACGACCAGCACTGTCGAGAGATTTTTCTTGATTTGTATAAAAAGGATGTGATGAACTAGAAATTTCGATGTGGTATGCAGGATATTCTTTTCCATCTGTAAATTTTGCTGTTTCTTTTGTCTTGATAGTTGAGGAAATGAGAAATTGAGCTCCGTTTGAATTATCCACGAAGACTACTGGTCTATATTCTTTTGGGTGAATGTCTTTTTTCATATGTATAATGTAGAATTGACTTTATCATAGTCCTTGCAATGGGTCAATCATGGTTCTCTGGATAGTATCCGCCTTAGCCATAACTTGACTACTATAGGCGCAATTTGACCCCCCACTACCATAATACTTACACGCAGCCTTTATTTCTCCGGTATAACTTCCATTTGCCGCCCCAAGATCTGTGAGGTAGAAAGAAGACGCAACAAAGGCATGCTCAGGATTCCAAGGATTTGGTGTTTTTACGCCCAAAGTTGAAGCGATACGATCATTAAAAAGCATCCAAGTCGAAGCAATAAACTGTGCAGGTCCCATAGCCCCTCCCCATCCTCCAGCGCCAGCGATCGGACAAGATACGAGTGTTTTTGAATAATCCATACCGAGAGATTTGGTGATTTCAATGAAAGGCCCGACGTCTCGAGTTGGTTTCATGACATTGGAAAATGTTATACCTGACTTTACACTAGAACCAGAACCAGTTTGAGGATTTGTCAAATAACAAGTACCTACGTTTTTTCCAAGTGCAGACTCTTGAGTCAAAATAGCCAAAAGGAAAGCTGGGCGTATGCCTGTAGTTTTTTTTGCTTCATTTGCAAATTTCAATGCATCTCCGAAAGGAATGGCTTGAGCACCTCCAGCAAGAGCAAAGAGTGCTGCACGGATTTCTGCTGCTTTAGCTTTTTTATTGGCCACTTCTGCAGAATATGCCTTTTCATTTCCTTTACTAATAACCAGAAGTCTCTGCTTTTCGGCTTCGTTGGCTTGAATATTTTTTTGCTCTGTAACAATAGCCGCCCGAGCGTCTGACTCTTGGTTTTTTCTTGTATTGAGGTTAGTTTTTTCTGTCTCGGTCTGTGCTTTATTACTTCTCAATGTTTCAAACGTAACTTTCAAAGATGACTGGATCGAATCAAAATTATCGATATCTACAAAAGCTTTTGAGAGATTGTCTTGAGACAAAATAAACTCGGGAAAGGACAAAGATTCAATCTCATTATCTTTTCTCATGATCTGTGCCAAAGTTTCCTTTCCCTTTTCGATGTGTCCTTGCAAATCTTCGATCTTAGCTTGTTTTGTATTTATATCTTTTCCAAGACTCTCAATCAAAAGATTCTTTGCTTTAATATTAAGCTGTGCCGCCTTAATTTTTGTGTTTAAAATAAGAATGTCACGCGAAAGTGACGCACTTTGACCTTGTGTTTCAGCTAATATTTTTTCTGTCTCTGCTTGTTCTCTTTCTACCTGAGCTAGTTCAGCCTTTAATCTAGCTTCTCTATCACTATTAGTCTCATTAGTTTGAGCATGAGAAAAGACAGGCATAAAGATACATAGCAAAATTAAAATGACCTTGAATATGCGATTCATGCCCCACCATTATAGCATTTTTATTTCTTCTCTTCCTTCTTTGCTTATTTTTTACCTTCGTCTGCTGCAGCCTCAGCGCCCTCTTCACCTTCTTTTGCTTCCTTACCTTTCTTTGTAACTTCGATAGCAGACATGTCTACTGGTTTAACTTCATCAACTTCTTCTTTAGCTTCTGTTACTGAAGCGATGATTTCGAGACCTCCAGAAACAAGCTCTACTCCAGCTGGAAGCTTTACACTTTGCGCATGGATAACATCTGAAAGTTCAACAAGTGTAGAAATATCAACAGTAAGTTCATGTGGGAGGTCTCGAGCGCCTGCTTCTACTTCTAGTTCACGAGCAACTTTAACCAAAATAGCACCCTTTTCCTTTACAGCTGGGGAGACTCCAGCGAAAACGAGAGGTACGTTTACCTTTACCTTCTTTCCTTTTTCAATAACATAAAAATCGGCATGGCGTGGAGCACCAGTTACTGGATGAACGTCGATCTCGTGGATCAGAGCTTCGTGCTCTGTGTTTCCTTCTTTAAGGATAATGACTGAGGATTCTCCGGCTTTTTTATATGTTTTAATAAAATCAACTGTAGAAACAACCACAGAAGTTGACTTTTGCTTTGGTCCATAGAAAACTGCAGGCATTTTGCCTGTTTCTCGAAGAGATTCTGGCTTTACCTTCATATCTCGTGGCTCTACAGTTAATGTAATCATGTAGGACTATTATATACACAATAGTTAAAATGTCAAAAGAATTACTGATTTGTGGCTAAAGAATGAGTTGTTCGCCCTGTTCCAGCGTCTATAGATTTACTGGCTGTTGCTGATGACCCTGAAAATTTAAGTGAGTATGGAGATCTATTTCCAGTAGTCGTGACTACATCATCTTCCCTACTAGTATTCACACCAAAAGTTCTATTAAAGTAAAACCTCGTGAGGTTCTAACTTGATGCATTTTATAGTAAATAGATAATTATAAGATATGTAGCCAATGCATTTGCAATAATTGTAGCTACAAAAACTACATATATTGAATTTGGTAATTTTGCTTGATTTGATTTATTCATTTTAATTTAATTAATTTATAAAATAAAAAAGTACACAACTAATACGGTGATGAGAATGTTAAAGATAACAACCCCAAGTAGTAAGCTCTTTGCTTGGGATTCTTCTTTAATAAGACCATTTTTAACTAACCAACCAGCCATACCTCCAGAAGAAACTTGTTGCGCATATGGATTTACAAAATTTCCCTGAACTTGATTGTTTGGCATTGCTGATCCTTGTCCTGGATCAAAATCGCCTTCAAATTGAACTTTTGACATATGTGTTAATTATATATTACTATTAAATAATCTCAACTTCTCTTCCACAACCTTTTGCATCGCATTTCTCGCAACTTTTAGGTATTTATAAGGCGCAATCTCATCTGGATTTTCTTGAAGAGCCTTCATCAGTCCAGATCGATAAGCAACACGCAGTTCAGTATTTATATGGATAATAGAAATACCTGCACTAATTGCTTTTTTTATATCATCAACCGAATTTCCTGAAGCTCCATGAAGAACAAGCGGCACATCCACAACATCTGCAATAGCTTTTATTCTTTTAATATTTAATGCTGGTTCACCACTTTTTACTATCCCATGAACATTCCCGACTGCAGGAGCTAACATATCAACTCCAGTTGCTATCACAAAAGACTTCGCTTCCAAAACCTCTGTCAATCTTCCGACACCTTCAGGAACTGAGTCGAGTAATTTAGAAGATTTTCCAATAAAACCTATTTCAGCTTCGACAAACATGCTCGGATTTATTTTTTTAGCATATTCGACACACCTTTTTGTTATAGAAATATTTTCATCTAGTGGAAGTTCTGTTCCATCAAAAATGACGGCATCATAACCAGCATCGACAACTTCACATACTCTATCAAATGAATATGTGTGATCTGCATTCAAATAGACTGCTTGTCCCGTAGATTCTCGATATGATTTCACCAAAGAAACAATCTCCTTTACACCAATAAAATCCCTTTCACCTTCTGAAACTCCGATAATAACTGGAACACCGACCTCTTTTGCCCCAAGGACAACAGCCCAAAACCCTTCTATATTTGAAATATTAAAATGACCAACTGCCACACCTTTTTTTTTAGCCTCTTCTATACATTCTTTCATGATATAATATTAGCATATATGTTTGATAAAAATATAGATTTTTTGGCAATTGGGGATATCACGACAGATGCTTTCATAAGGATCAAAGACGCAAGTGTTCATTGTAAGATCGACACTGATCAATGTGAAATTTGTTTGAGATTTGGCGATAAAGTTCCGTTTGAATATGTGAAAGTTATAAAGGCAGTTGGAAATTCTGCCAATGCTGCTGTGTCTGCTTCTCGTATTGGAAACACTCATGGTTCTCCGACAACCATCCGTTCAGGACTGATGACGCAGCTTGGAGGTGATCAAAATGGCAAAGATTGTTTGGCTAATTTAGTCAAAGAAAAAGTCGATACGCGTTTTTCGCAGATTCATAAAGACATGCAAACAAACTATCACTTTGTCCTTTGGTATGAATCAGATCGAACTATTTTAATCAATCAAATCGCCTATCCCTATAAATTCCCTGCTATTCGTAAAAATCCAAAATGGATATACTTAAGTTCTTTAGCTCAAAATTCTACACAATACCACAAAGATATAGTTAATTATTTAAATGAAAATAAGGAAATAAAGTTGGCTTTTCAACCTGGCACTTTTCAAATCAAGCTCGGTATAAAAGAATTAAAAGATATCTACAAAAGAACGGAGGTTTTTATTTGTAATGCTGAAGAAGCCCAAAAAATTCTTCATACGGAGTCTCGCGATATTAAAATGCTTTTAGCAGAGATGCACGCCAATGGTCCGAAAATAGTCCTAATCACTGATGGTCCAAAAGGTGCATATATGCTTGATGGTGAACATTTCTATTTTATGCCAATCTATCCTGATCCAAAACCCCCACTAGAGAGAACTGGATGCGGAGACGCTTTTGCTTCTACGTTCGTTTCAGCATTGATGTTTGGCAAATCTCCATTAGAAGCTCTGATGTGGGCACCGATAAATCCAATGTCAGTAGTTCAATACGTTGGTGCACAAGAAGGCTTACTTGATAGAGAGAATCTAGAGTGGTTTTTGAAGAACGCTCCGGAGGATTATAAACCGAGAGAGATTTAGAAAAATGGGATAAAGACAAGAGCCCCGACGCTTGCACGTCAGGGCTTTTTGAATATGCTAATTATCGTGTGCGGAATAGTCCGCATTTGATGCCTAGCCAGATAGATATACCCGACCAGTCCAAACATTTCTGCCAGAAGGTCTCACCTTGCCAATATCTCTCGGAGAGATTTTTCCGAAAAAATGTCCTGAGCTTTTCAACCCTATCTGGCAATGGATAGTCGCGATGATGGTTGTTATGCCACCCTTCACCAAGAGTGATCAGAGCACAGTACCAACTATTACGACTTTCGTCGCCCGTCGGATACTTTTGGCATCCAACCAGATGCATGAGCGAGTTGATGGAAAAAGTACCATGATACATAAGAGTGATGGTGAAGAAATGAGCTCCGAGAGAGAAGATAAAATTCTTCCACCCAGATTCGTATCCACCGATCCGCAACAATGTACCAACGAGACAAAAGAGTCCACCAACCAACACGATTCCAAGCCATTGATTGCGCTCAATCCAAGGCAGGAATGGAGTGTCTCTCAGATCAGGAATTTTATTCCAATCGATCTGACGTTTCTCTCGTCGAGCTACTACCCATCCCCAATGACACCAGTTTTTCCCTCTTCTACAAGAATGCACATCTTCTGATGTATCAGAGTTTTTGTGATGATGACGGTGTTGTCGCCCCCACAAACACACCCCTCGTTGACCATCGCCAGCACAGTTGATAGCGATGAAAGGAATAAACTGCAATCGTTTTAGCCAGTCCCTGACTTCAAACGACTTGTGTGAAAAGTAGCGATGACGCCACGCAGTGACAAACCACATTCCCCGCACATAGTGCAGAAGAATGAGTATATGCACCAGAATAAACAAGGTGGTCGATACAGAATCCTGAGTGAAAAACTGCCTCACCCAGAACCAGATGCACCAGCCGAGTCCGATTGCTTGTACCCCGTAGAAAACGTAGGTGTTGGGAACTTGCCAGTCAATCCGATCGAGCGGATCTTTTTGAAGCTCCTCTACGATAGTTTTGGTTTTCATAAATTTGAGAACGAGTCTGACAATATTTTAGCATGAAAAATAATATAGATTTAATATAAAAAATCGCGCGGCATCCCATGAAGGGACACAGCGCGTTTTCTTTGGAGTGTTACCAACCCTTGCTAAATGTGCAGTTAATCGCGAATTCTACCTTTTCTCTAAGAATTCCATTGCATTTAAAATATTTAAATTATAGAATTTATCTAGATAGAGGCAAATATGGGAAGAAGACGTATTAGCCGAGAGCAAGGTCAGTGGTGGTGTGGTCAAATGCGTGACGCAATTGCAGGTAAACCATTTCTCACACATCCACCATCTGATATAACATACGCAGCCGACTTGGACCGGAGACGGCATGAAGAGGAGATCGCCAGACAAAGGGGTGATTCACCAGATTCAAAATCAATGGATCCAACAAACGATGTCCATCGTGGTTGCAAATTCAACAATTAACATAACCACTTGGAGGAGTGGTTTTTGTTTTTTTATCTAACCATATAATATAATAGTATTTTTCTAAAAAATCTAATAAAAGAAAGCACCACCGAGTTGTAAGGTCGGTGGTGTGTTGTATTCTGGTTAGAGCTCTGCCGAGATGCGGAGAAACTTCTCATGGTAAGGCTTTAGGGTCTCCAACATTTCCTCAAGCCGAGCTGTTTTGTCTGGCGAGGGCATCTCACCCTCGATTTCCGCCAGGTTTTCCCCTTCAACCCGAAGAGTTTCCTGAGCGAGGGTTAGGGCATTATGCAATCGCTTCACCTCGGTATCCGCGATTTTGATCTTTTCGCGGATACAGTCAGCTTCCACGATCGCTGCTGCTGCGTCCCTCTGCGACGTGTCTCTTCCCTCAACACAGAAACGGTACCTGCGTGAGCACTCCTCCAGAAAACGGAGTTTTTCCTCTACCGTCGCTGTGGATGGTGGTTCGTTGACGACCTCCTCCAGAAAAATAGGGAGCTTCGAGTAGGCCCTACTCTCATCAATCGTCACCATATTCACACTAATTAAGTGAGTGAGGGAAGCCGCGGTGATGTAGTAACATATCCCGTGAACACTAGACACTTCACGGGATATGTGTCCGTCGTTGCGGCCAGTGATACCGACAGCACGACGTACTCCCATGCTCGTGATCTCATACTGACTACCCCATTTGGCCTGCATCTCATTAAGGAGTTTGCCGAACGAAATAGCCTTCTGTCGCGTCGCCATACTAAGGGCGAACATCTGGTGCAAAAACAAACCAAGGTTGTCGCCGTGCTTGAGAAATAAACTGAGGCCGCTCTGCCTTCGTCTCTCCTCATCCTTCTGAGGGATGGCGGCATGAGTGGCGGGTTGAGCTTGGGTTATTGTTGGTAAGGTTGAAGGGAGATCGGTGAAATTCTTTATCTCCTGGTTGGGTTTTGGTGCAACGCTCGTCACCGACTTCAAGGGGATGTTCTCCAGATCTTCAGAGAAGATGATTCGGTTCTCACCGGCCATCACACCTTGAAGTTTCAGAAATAGAACGTCTTTTTTGTCCGCTCCCTTCGTGGGATAAATGAATCCGTTGAAGGCCCCTTCACGTGGAGAAAGCCACATGCGGATGCAAACTGCATGAGGTGCGGATTGTGCATCCGACCGAATCACGAGGCAGTAATTGTCCTTACCTTGATTATTGGACGGCGCATCAATCCGAACATGGTACTCGCCATAGACCCCGAGCTCACGCAACTTAGCAGCCAGAGTTTGAAACATCTGGTGGGCTTGGCTTCGTGCACTTGGTGTAGGCGTGACTTTCCAGTCCACCGAGAGGAACTGACAGGGTTTTTCTTTTTGGGCCATAAACATCATAGTTGTTTTGTGCTCAGCAATTGACTTCCGTTGAGAAGTTTTACAAAGAGCACGGTTTGTTACAAACTAACATATTTTATAGATATGTCAATAGTACCTTTCTAAGAAGCTTTTCTTAAACCCCTCAAATTTTCCTTCCACCATCGACTGCCTGATCTCCTTAACCAGATTCACAATGAAATATAAGTTATGTATTGAAGCCAAAGTAGCCGCTAGCATTTCTTTTGATCTAAATAAATGCGAAATGTATGCACGAGTATAATTTGTACATGTATAACAATCACACTCTGCATCTATCATTCCTAAATCATCAATAAAGGATGAATTCATAATATTTATCCGACCATCTCGTGTATATAAAGCTCCATTGCGAGCAATGCGTGTTGGTGTTACGCAATCAAAAGTATCAATGCCATTCTCTATTCCACCAAATAGATCGATAGGCTCTCCAATACCGAGTAGATGACGTGGCTTTCCTTTTGGCAAAATATCATTAACCCAACCAACACTATTATAAATATCTTCTTTATCAAAACTTCCACCAATTCCAAATCCATCAAAATCCATTGCACCGATGATCCGCGCACTTTCTTCACGAAGATCTTTGTGGCGGCCTCCCTGCACGATCCCGAACAAAGCCTGCACTTTACTTTCCTCTTTTGACCTATGATAGTCGAGTGAACGCTGAGCCCATCTATGCGTACGCTTCATAGCTTCTATTTGATATTCTTTTGATGCAAAAGGAGAGGTGCATTCGTCAAAAGCAAAAATAATATCAGCACCAATTTTATGCTGGATCTCTATCGATCGCTCGGGTGTAAATCGATGTGAACTTCCATCAAGTATAGATTTAAAAGTAATTCCCTCTTCATCGATTTTAACAAGTTTCGCGGCTGGCTCAATAACTTCATTTGCTATTTCTCCCGATTCGGCAACCTTTGAAACTTTACTATCTTTTCCAACTCCTAAAGAAAAAACCTGAAAGCCACCTGAATCTGTAAAAGTCGGCCCATCCCAATTCATAAACTTCTGCAACTTCCCTGTTTTTTTTAAGATTTCTTCACCAGGTTGTAAATAGAGATGGTAGGTATTTGCCAAAACAGCCTGGGCACCGAGCTCTTTGACTTGCTCAACAGTCAGAGCTTTTACTGTACCTTTTGTACCAACAACAATAAAAGCTGGAGTTTGAATATCTCCATGAGGTGTTTCGATTTTCCCCACTCTGGCACGACCATTTGTAAGCTCTTTTTCTATATAGAATTTCATTATAAAAGGATAATATCATATGATACAATATCTAGCATGTTAAACGATAAAGAAATGAGTCTTGATAAGATAAGAGAGAGTATCGATATTCATCTAACAGAAATCAATAAAGAGCTTAAAGATGCTTTTGAATTTATCCAAAAATATCCAAAATCAGTAACTATCTTTGGTTCTTCTCATCTTTCTCCAGCGAGTTCACATTATAAAGATGCAAAGAAACTTGCTGCGCGCATAGTGACCAATCTTAAATACGCAATTGTTACTGGTGGGGGTCCCGGGATTATGGAAGCTGCCAATCGGGGTGCGAAAGAAGCCGGGGGAGAATCAATTGGTCTAAATATCACTATCCCAAATGAACAGCATATAAATTCTTATACAAGTCACAACATTACTTTCAACTATTTTTTTGCCAGAAAAGCTATTTTGGATTTTTCAGCTGAAGCTTATGTTTTTTTTCCTGGAGGATTCGGAACGCTGGACGAACTTTTTGGTATTTTAACGCTTCTTCAGACCAAAAAAAATCCGATCGTTCCTATTATTCTCTTTGGTAAAGATTTTTGGAACCCTTTCAAAGATTTTATTATAAAAAATATGGTGGACACTCATCACACCATAAATCCCGAGGATCTAAATCTTTTCGTTATCACTGATTCCATCGACGAAACTTTAGCCATCATAACAAAGGCTCCAGTTTCCCCTTGGTGGAATATGTTTGACTAAATAAGTAATCAAAAGAAAAAACTGCCATAGTGGCAGTTTTTTCTTTAAGACGTGCAGTAGGTATTACCAGTTGCCTCGACTCTCACCGCCTCGATTGAAATCCTTTCGAGGAGCTCGAGGTTCCATAGGTCGAGCTTCGTTGACAGTCAAATTTCGTCCGTCAAGTGGCTTACCGTTGAACATATTGATAGCATTATCTGCATCAGCATCTGTAGTCATCTGAACGAATCCAAAACCTTTTGATCGGTTTGTCATCTTGTCCATGATGATACTAGCTGACTCAACTGCTCCAGCTTGAGCGAAGTGCGCCTTGAGAGCGTCTTCACTTGTGCCGTATGAAATACCTCCTACATATAACTTCTTTGCCATTTTTCTTTTTTACCCCCGTCTTTAAATAAATAAACGTAAGCGACTAGGAAAACTTACATTTGTACTGTACACGATTAGGACGAATAAGTCAATCATACTGCTATTTATTCAAACTTAATGAAGATGCTTCGACAATGAAATTTGCTTTTGGGTCATAAATAAAAGCTTTTTTCGCTAAGGTATATATTAGAACCTCATCCCCCACTTTTGCTTTCACAAAAAATGGATTGTCAGTCAATTTCGATAGATCAGATATGATCACAAGTACCGGTGTCTCCCCTTTTGGTAGATCGATAATCTTATTTACCTTTTCTACAATAGCTGTAATTTTTTCTGTACTCATTTGAGTTTGATCTTTATTTGCTACTGTTGCTTTTGTATAGAATAAATAAGCGCATATAGTTGCAGCAATAATAAGTAATAAAACTATAATACTGAAAATAGTTGTTTTGTTTATCTTATCCTTTTTAACTTCTGGAATATTATTTATCTCTGGATTCATATATTTTATTTTTTTGGTCTTGGTATAACTTTTGATTTAGGTGTAGAGATAGGGGTAGCAGTAGGTTGTGGAGGTGGTGTAGGTGCTGTATTTTCAAGTGAAATAGGTGCAACCTCAAGTATTCGATTATTTACTTGATCATAGAGATATGCCTTCTGCGCCTTAATATACATCAAAACTCTATCTCCAATCTTTGCTTTATCAAAGAAAGCTTGGCCTTTTAATTTTTCCAAATTACTCACAGTTGCAATTGTTGGAACTTCCCCTTCTGGAAGAAGGATCAATTTTTTTACTCGATCAAGGATCATTTGATCATCACTTTGAGAGACTGTTTCTGATGATGTCTTTGGATTAGCTTTTGTGTAGAAATAAATTGCACATGCTGTGACAGCAATAAGTATCACGATAAGTACCGGAAGTATGTATTTTTTTATAATTGTTATATTCATAAATAATTATTTATCATTAATTTTAACATATCTGTTAATTTATCGGAGCTGCAGGTGCCGATTCAGCAACAGGTGCTGGTGCGGGAGCAGGAGTTTCTAAGGCGGGAACGGGTGCTGGTGTAGATACTGGAATAGCTGCAGGAGCTTCAGGGGTTGGAACAGAAGTCTTAGTAGTTAGAGTTGGAGAT
>JANXRK010000073.1 GCA_025353045.1 Candidatus Tayloriibacteriota bacterium | reverse complement strand
TTAGGTAATAAAATCGATTGCATTTTCATAGAAATAATTGAGATGGTTGCATCGGCTGCCTTTTCTACAAAAACTGAAAAGATTCCTTATGTAAAAATCTCGATACGGAAGCTTGATACATTGAAAATTCTTCTAATGGTTCTTTGGGAATCAAAGGGATTGGATAACAAAAAGTACATTAATTTATCAGAGTACTTACATGAGATTGGAAAGATGTTAGGAGGATGGCTAGGACAGCTTACAAAACAAAACTCCCCCGATTAGGAAGAGAAATGATGAGAGTTGCGAACACCAGCGAACCACCAATTGTCGTTCCAGTCGTTGTCGTTGCGGTTGACGTTCACCTTGCGCTTGTCGTTCCAACGGTTGAACGTGGCGTAGCATTGTATGAAGTGTCGTCTATTTCACTGCCCATCGAATACTCTCAGAGCTGTATCGAATCCGGCATCTCATTCAGCAGAATGACCTACTGGGTTAATGCCTTAAAACTCCATACCAAGTAGCTTCATTTTTTTGAAGTGTCTGCATGCACAACCCTATAACAAGCCTTGACCGGTTATACTCTCGATGCATGGATACTGGTTTCGGTAGCGGGAAGCCTCATTTAACGGAATGACCCTTTGGGTTAACCTCCCGCATATTCACCTACTGCCGACATAAGTATAACTGGTTTTATATAAAAAATTTAGCCCCACATCCAAAATTAATTGAATGCAGGGCTAAGGACTAAGTTTCTAAGGGCCGGAGTCCAAAGCGACTTAGTGTTGAGAACTACCTGCGAACACCAGCGAACCACCAATAGTCGCTCCAGTCGTCGTCGTCGCGGCTGACGCTCACCCTACGCACGTCGTACCAACGGCGGAACGCGGCGTAGCAACAATTACCTTCGGCGTCCTTCCAGTGAGTGCCGTGAGGCTTCTCGTCTGCGAAGGCAGGGTCCGCCTCGTTGACAGCAGCGACGGAAATCGGATCAGCGGGCTTGAGGCCGCGCAATTCGTATTCCTTGTCGAGGTCGTCATCGGGGATGAAACCGTTGCGTTGGGACAGATCGGGTTTGAAGAACACGACCTCGGTTTCGTCGCCCTCACCTTTCGGCATCGCATCCACGACCTTGGGGTCCGTGTACTGTGCGCGGCCAGTGGCTTCGATCGCCTCTTGCTGAGAGCGATTGCGATTCACCTTGGCGGTGCGGACGATGAGATTCGAGGCCGCTTCCATGCGACGACGGAAGACGGCGAACTGTTCGCCAGCGAGTTCGGATTGACCGAGCACCATTTGCACGGCATCGGCATTGAAGTCTCCGGAGTGTTTCTCCAAGAGCGCGCGGTAGTTTGCGACGGCCTTGTCGATTTGGCCGGCGGTCGTGGTCTTTGATGGGGTCATGAACGTTGTCATGGCGTCATCCTTCTCCCTTGCGGGATTTATAAGTTTACTAATCCTGAGGCAAGGAAATCTTTCGTCCTTCGCCACAGCGGAGAAAGGCTCATGTAGAGCCGTTTTCTGCTATGGCGAAAGTTCTAAAACGTATATAAATGAACTCCTATAAACTGTAAGTATCATGCACTAGATTGACATTTATGTCAATAATAAGAAAAACCAGCAAGCTCACTGTGAACTTACTAGTTTTTCTACTTACTTTTATCTCGCAACGTATGGCAAAAGTCCTAGGAATCTTGCTCGCTTTACTGCGACTGCAAGCTGTCTCTGTGACTTTGCACATACCCCACTCTTCTTTCGACTAATCATTCGAGCATGTGGATTGAGAAATTTCTTGAGGATTTCTGTATCCTTATAATCAATGTTTCGAATATTATTCTCCATGAAGTAACACTGTTTGTTCATAATTTTTATTTAGTTAATAATTAAAATGGTATATCATCTGGATTAATCTCTTCTTCTGGATAATCGATAGTATCTGCTGGTGGTGTATCTTTTTCTGCGGGATTAGTTCCCATATCTTTTGCTGGAGCGACACGCCCTCCTCCATTACCACCGGCTGGACGATTACCGAACTGCACTCGATCTGCTACGAGTTCTGTTCTGTATTTTTTTTGTCCATCAGCTGCATCCCACGATCGTGTTTGCATTCTTCCTTCAACCAGAGCACTAGAACCCTTCTTCAGATACTGCCCTGATGTTTCAGCCTGACGTCCAAACACCACAATGTTATGATAATCAACACTTTCTTGCTTTACACCACTCTTGTCCTTCCAAACTCGATTGGTAGCAATACTGAAAGAACAAACTTTTGATCCACCTGGAAGTGCTTTAACTTCTGGATCCCGTGTAAGGTTTCCGATGACAATTGCTTTGTTTAAATACATAATTTTTGCGAGTTAACGCTGTTAAGCTAATAAACTACGCCTCTTTCACCATAGCATCGATACTTTTATCCATTTCTTCAACTGAAGCTTTAGGAACGACGACTGCTTCTCCACTTAATTCTACACCAGATTCCACTGTAGGTTCAACAGGAACTTCTGACATGAGTACTGGAGATTTCTTACCCAAATACGTATTCTCTCGAACCGTAGTGATAAGTAGCATTCGAAGCATATGAGGATTTTCCTCAAAAGACTTCTTAATACCTTCGATCTCCTTTGCCGGAAGCTCAAACTTAAACCAACCAAAGTAACCTGTATCGAATCGATGATGAGTTGGACCGATCTTCTTTGTCATTTGATATGCCAAAGTTTTCAGTTCAGCCGCTTCTTCGCCCAAAAACTCAGCTCCCTTCTTTAATAAACTATCCTTGAGTTTAGCTACTTCAGCAGTAACTTTTTCCTCAGGAATTGACGAGATGAGCATGTATCCTATTTCATATACCTGCATCTTGTCCTCTTTCATATTTTTCTCCATATTTTTATGCCAGTTTTAAGGCAATAGTGACAGTAATTCGCGCTCTTTCAAACATGGCGAAGCGTGACCCGTGCGAGTCAGGACTGTTCACGTATTTAGTTGATAAATTGCACGTGAATGCAGATTATCATACTAGCGAAGAAAGTTCAAGAAATTCAAAGAGGTCTAAAGAAATCGATGCCATTTCAAATTGGCTCACATAACTGTAGCAAGATGAGATGAAATCCTGATAAAAAAGTAATAAAATTCCGATAAAATCCGGTATTGGGACATAGAAGATAGTTCGTGTAAATATTGGTCCTTAATTGACTTCTAAAATAAGGTTGATACTATTATAAGCAATACTGTTCGTGGTCATTGGGATTGCACTCCAAGATGATACAATCGGCATTGTAGCTGATGATGAACATATCAAAGCCCCTTTCGAGGGGCTTTGTGCTTTTCATCTCTTTCCATAATGGAGTAGAAATGTTTTGGTCCGTCTTTTACTTGCCTAATAAGCACAACAATTTTAATAGAATTAATTATTTTGATAAAAGACCAGAAATGAACACTAGGATTGTCATATTTATTTTTATCAAAATCTTTAAAAGAATAACTACTCGAGAGTATTCGAGGAGCATATTTAAGAAACGTTATTCTTTTAACTTGATCACTCACGTCTCGAAGCTTCGTTCCTTTCCATATCAAATGACGGAATCCCTTTTTATTAAAGTAAATCCTTTCATTATTAAAAGCTGGACAGACAACATATCCAATCTTTTTATATTCTTCATGTGATTCTTTAATAAATTTCTTATGAGACTCAAAATTCATCCCCTAAATCTAACAAACTAAGATGAAATCTAAATAAAGTTTTGATAAAAAAGGGATAAAATCCGCTATTGGGACATATAAAAACTTGAAAGTATATCCTAACTTAAACTCTATTCCGATACCATCTTTCCTGCAAGATATTTCTCTACTCTTTTCTGCTGTCGTTCAATACCATCAGGTCGTTTAATGAATTCTTCCGGTGACATAAGCATCCACTCGGTTCCTTCATTTCCGAAAACAATATCTGTTGATTTAAATCTTAAACACCTCCCCCGCATTCTCCACCAATTGCTTAGAAACTTTGTCCTCATCCTCTCCCCGAATCTCCGCAATCTTTTTTACCACCTCAATCACATACACAGGTTCGTTTCTCTGTCCTCGATATGGAACTGGCGCAACATACGGAGAATCTGTCTCAGACATAATCATATTAAGTGGAATATTTTTTACCACTTCATCATAATCTTTTGTAAAAGTAACAACCCCAGTAAACGAAAGTCTAAAGCCTAGCTTTATAAATTCATGAGCTTCTTCGAGATTTCCTGCGAAAAAGTGAACATCTCCATGAACCTTAGCATGCTTTTTTAAAATCTCTAGTGCATCTTTATAAGCACTCTCACCTTTCTTTCCATTGCGAATATGAAGCATGAGAGGTTTCTTTAATTCATTAGCTAGATGAATATGCTTTTCAAAAATCTCGATCTGTCGAGCTTTGTCTTCTTGCGGCATATGGAAATAGTCCAGACCGCATTCACCTATTGCTACCACTTTCTTGTGAGATGCTAGTTTTTTATAGAGATCAATATCAAAAATCTCAGCAGCGTTGTCTGCAGGATGTAAACCAATACATGCCCAAATATTTTCATGAACCTCTGCAATCCTAATTGCCTTCTCTGAACTAGCTCGATCCACACCAACAACAATCATTCCTACTTCTTTTTCCTTTGCACGCGCAATGACCTCTTCGAGATCGAGATCGAATTCAGGTAAGTTGAGATGGCAATGGATGTCGATGTATTTCATTACTTTCTCATAAACAACGGCTTCTCTGGCATCTTTCCTCCCTTAATTCCCTTTTGCATCACCTCTGCTGTCTCAGGCATAATAGGTTCCAAAGCCACAGCAA
>JANXRK010000066.1 GCA_025353045.1 Candidatus Tayloriibacteriota bacterium | reverse complement strand
CTAAAGAAAGGAAGGAAAATTTTTGGTTTTGTATCCGAGCGAAGCGAGGACGAGGCGCGCATCATTCCACATCGGGATTTTGTTGGAAAAAAGTTCGGATTTTGTTCAGGAGACACAGCCAAGTTTCGGAATTCGCATTTTCGCCAAAATTCGGAGCGTCGCAAAGCGACGCGACTGGAGTTTCCGAGAGAATTTGCCAAGGGTTTTTGAAATCCAAAGAGAGCGAGCGGGACGCGAGGCGGGGGTTTATGATGAGTACATCATTCAAAACTTCGTTTTGCGAGCCAATCTTTAAGCGATAATTATCAATATTTAACATAAACCTTTTTCTATGAACAAATTCTTTCTATATGCTCGTAAATCTACTGATGAACCTGATCGTCAGATTTTGAGTATTGAATCGCAGATTGACGAGTTGAAAGAATTTGCCACGCGAGAGCAGTTGGAGATTGTTGAAACTTTTATTGAATCACAGACCGCTAAAGAGCCGGGCAGACCTATTTTCAACAATATGCTCTCGCTCATAGAAAAAGGAAAAGCGTCGGGAATTTTAGCGTGGCACCCCGATAGATTGGCGAGAAATAGTATTGATGGTGGAAAGATAATCTATCTGTGCGACCTTGGTAAAATCAAAGAGCTAAAATTCCCGACCTTTTGGTTCGACGCTACGCCACAAGGAAAGTTTATGTTAAATATTGCTTTTGGGCAGAGCAAATACTATGTAGATAATCTTTCAGAGAATGTGAAGCGTGGACTTCGACAAAAGGTAAGACGAGGCGAACAAAGTGGTCAAGCATTAACTGGATATTTGAATGACAAACTAAACAAGAAAATTATCCCCGACCCTGAAAGATTTCGCCTCGTCCGGAAAATGTTCGAAGTCTACGCTACTGGCAATCATTCTCTGAAAGATACAAGGAATTTGCTCGCCCAAAAGGGATTGCTGTCTAAAAATGGTAAAGTTCTCACCATTTCAAACACGCAAATGATATTGAAAAATCCTTTTTATTATGGAGTGTTTAAATTTAACGGAGAACTTTACCAAGGAAAGCACGAGCCAGCGATTACAAAGAAACTTTTTGATAAGTGTCAGGAAATACTGGCGAGGAACGCTCACCCAATGAAGCGAGGAATTAACAAACATATCTTTCGCGGAATATTTTTGTGCGGAGAATGTGGCTGTGGCATCACAAGCGAAGTGCAGAAGGGTCATACCTATTATCGTTGTACCAAAAAGAAAGGTGTTTGCGTACAAAAATATATCCGCGAAGAATTCCTCGCCGAACAAGTGAATGACACTATCAAAAAAGTTTCTTTGCCGACAGAGTGGAAAGAATTCATGCTCGCTGAACTAGAAAAGGAACAAGCGAGCAATTTCCACTCTGACGAGCTTTTCGTTCAAAATCTGAAAAATCAAATCAAAAGTGTTGAGGAGACGCTAGACAGGCTTCTTGACGCTCATTTAGACAGCACAATTACAAGCGAGGAGTATATCGCCAAAAAGCAAAAGCTCCTCAACCAGAAGATTGATTTTTCAGAGAAATTGAAGGATTTTGAACGAAAAGGCAATCGCTGGCTCGAACTTTCTAAACAATTCATTTTAGACAGCAATCAAGCCGTAATTATCGCTTCCGAAGAAAATCTCGAAGCTAAAAGAGATTTTCTCAAAAAGATTGGCTCGAACCCCCGCCTCGCGTCCCGCTCGCTGTCTTTGGATTTCAAAAACCCTTGGCGGATTCTCTCGGAAACTCCAGTCGCGTCGCTTTGCGACGCTCCGAATTTTGGCGAAAATGCGAATTCCGAAACTTGGCTGCGGGACTTGGAATCGAACCAAGATTCACGGCTTCAAAGGCCGCTGTACTACCATTATACGATCCCGCAATGTAAGTAAAAGATACATTAAAAATTGACATTATTCAAGGTATAAAGAAAAGGCCCCGCCACACGACTAGCGCGTAGCGGGGATGCCCTTCAAAAATGGAGGTGAACTACCTCCGTCCAACTGTAACGCGGCTCACGTGGCCGCGCTGATAGTGGACGATCACTCTAACTCCGAACTTCGCCCGAGAGCGATAGTTGCGAGGATAGTTTGGGACGATCTAACCCTTTCCAGACCAAAACTGTCGAGACATTTGGTAGAAGGATTGAATTTAGTGACGACCAGTAGACTTCTCCGACTTCGGTTGCTGCCATCGTGATTTGCATCCGATAGGCAGATTACGCTTAATGCGACGAAGGTAGACAAGGTAGACTGTGGTGGACGGAGAATTTGATGTTGATCCTGACTCGTTCATGTTTTGTAAGGTTCGACATTTTGAACTGGGACTTCAAAAAGGTTATCATAATTATCTAAAGAGATCCACTATCAAGATATCCACATAAATTCTAAGGCCGCCGTTATAAGCGGCGGCCTTTGTGTGACTCTTAGTAGAGTCCGGCAGAAGAATACCCGAGAGTGAGAACTGGTACGCCGTTCTCAAACTCGATAACCTCCTGCATGAAGCGTGCGGCAGGAAGCGACACTTCTTCGCCGACAAACTCCATGGCTATCTTGCGTGCACTAGGTGGAGGGTCCACCCAGATGCTTTTCTTGACTTGAGCCTCGCATGGAATGCGAAGCTTGATAGATTTTTTCATGAGTAGAGCATGTTTAGTACAGCTTATGACACTCCATTCATAATGTCAATAACTGAAAGCTCGAGTGGTAAACTCTCTATACATGCTCCAGACGTTGCGTCATATGCTTTCAACAATTCCTTCAAAAGCCCTGAATTTATCTTACTTTTTTCATCTTTGACAAGGGTATCAACAAGAGCTTGATCATCTTCTGAAATATCCTTATTCATAGTCTCCTTTTGATTCGAATTTTTTAATATTAAAATAAATCTCACTTTTTCCAGCACTAAAGCAATAAATGTTTTGATTGAAATGTTCTCTCCTTTTACTTTTGAGACAACAGAAAGAGCTTCGTCTTTATTTCCAGCAGATAAAGCTACAATAAAATCATTTACCAAACTACTTTTTGGTGCACCAGTAATTTCCTCAACTTCTTTTATCAAAATCTTTGTATCTTTTGATGCACTTAAAACTTTTTGTAAAATTCCTAAAGTATCACGAAACGATCCATCACCGAGAAGGGCCACGAGATCAGCAACACCGGCCTCAAGTGAATAGCCTTCTTTTTTGGCAACATCGACGACGTGATTTTTTAAAACTTCCCGATTTGGTTTTTTAAAAGAAAAGATTTGACAACGAGAGAGGATAGTTTCTGGAATTTTATCAGTCTCAGTTGTAGCTAAAATAAAAATAACATGCGCAGGTGGTTCTTCAAGCGTCTTTAAGAGTGCATTGAAAGCTTCCTTAGTAAGCATATGCACCTCATCGATGATATACACTTTATATTTCGATTCAAAAGGCAGAACATTCACTCCATCTCTAATTTCTCGAATATCATCAATACCACGATTTGAAGCAGCGTCGATCTCGTACATATCATTTTCACTGACGTCAAGCGCGCGGGCAAAGATTCGAGCGATAGAAGTCTTTCCTGTTCCACGACTTCCGGTAAAAAGATATGCGTGAGCGATTTTATCAGCCTTGATTGATTTTTCGAGAACTGAAATGATATGTCCCTGACCAATAACTTGCGGCCAATCAAAAGGGCGATACTTTCTATAGAGTACAGAATAGGAAGCTTTTGATTGTTCTTTCATACAACTATTGTATCACTTTCAAATAGTCTTTCACAATTTTTATAACCTCTGAGAGATCGTGCGTTTCCATTAATTTCATTCTCAATTCTTTAGCTCCATCCCAACCAGAAACATAAGCTTTAAAATGTTTTTTCATAATAGCAAAATTCTTTATGTCACCGAGTAATGTATCAAAAGCTTGTGCATGCTCAAGCATAACTTCGAGTCTTTCTTTGAGTGGAATATCATCCACAACTTTTCCAGAGAAAAACCAAGGATTTCCAAAGATACCACGTCCAACCATAACACCATCACAACCACTTTCTTTAATTTTATTCTGACCATCTTCTATGTTTTCAACATCACCATTTCCTATGATTAAAGTACCTGGAGAAATCTTATCTCTCAAGGCAACAATGTCTGGCATAATATCCCAATGCGCAGATACATCTGACATTTCTTTACGTGTACGCAGATGCACAGTCAAAACAGGTAAATTCAAACTCAATAAATTTTCAATCCAATTTAAATCAATTTTATTATAACCGATACGTGTTTTTACACTAATAGGAATATTAGGTGCACCCTTTCGAGCTGCTTCTATCACTGCTTTAGCATTTTCAAAATCTTTCATATGTGCTGACCCAGCACCTTGTTTCTCAACTGCTCTATCAGGACAACCCATATTGATATCTAAACCATCAAAACCAAGCTCTTGAACCAAAGTAGCCGCTTGTTCCATTTTATCTGGATGGCCGGAGAAAAGTTGTGCAACAATGGGTCTTTCCACATCAGAAAAGGCTAAATCTCTTTTGAGAATTTCCCGGCCAGGAGAACAGAGTCCATCTGCAGAAACGAATTCTGTCCACATAACGTCTGGCCTACCATACTTTGCAAACATAGATCGAAAAGCCACGTCAGTTACATTGGCCATAGGCGCTATGACGAAAAGGGGTTTCTTCAGTTTCGACCAAAAATTATTCATGAGTGTACATACTACTACCTCAAAGCCTCTTCGAGCAAATCGAGGATATCACTATCGCGTGCCGAGCTTCCAAGGAGAATTATTCCATAAAGCTTTTGAGCCTTACCCAGTTTGAAAAGAGCCACACTTGTTCGATCAGCTTCTGGGGTATATCCGTTCTTTCCGCCAGCATATGAAGTGAGATTAAGGAAATGTGTAGGATTAGTCCAAGTATGTACGCGGACTGTCTTTGATTTTAAAAGTGTAATATCAAAAATTTCAGATTCATGAACAAGAATCCATTTTACAATAATTGAAAGATCTTTGGCGGAAGAAACATTTTTAGCAGAAAGCCCTGAAGGATCAGCAAAATAGGTTGAATAAGCGCCGATACTGTTTGTCCAATCATTCATTTCTTTGATAAATTGTGCACGGCCTTTTGAATATGATTGGGCCAAAACTTCTGAAGCATCATTGCTTGAAACCATAAGAAGTGGATAGAGAAGTTCTCCTACTTTCATTTTTTCACCCTCTCGAAGCCAAGCTTCGTTGCCATAAGTATTCAATGCCTTAGAAGTTACAACAACTGAAGCATTCTGATCCATAAGTTTTTTAGAAATGACAGCCGTAACAAGTTTTGTGACAGAAGCAATCGGCAAAAGTCGATTAGAATTTTTTTCCAAAATAATTACATCTCTATCTATATCAATAACGACATAGGAACCTGCGCTGACTTTTTTAGAAGCTACGCGTGACAAAGAATTTTTTGCGCTTTGGATGACATCTTTTCCATCATCAGCAGAATAAATAAAGACTCGAGAAAAACGAGTGACGAAAGATGGATCTTGATCTGCCTCTTCAAGCAAAGCTGATGCGGGAACAGAGGTAACTTCAGTTTTTTCTGAAATAATAGGTTGCGGAGTACCGATGCTTAGTTTGCGATTGGAATTATATTGGAGAATAGAAATGAGAACTAAGGCAATAATTGCGCCAAATATACAGGCCCGAAGCATTGATTGGATTAACTTCACCAGCCTATTTTACTAGATAAAAGACATTATTACCAAAACGAAGATTTATGTATTCAAAATTAGGAACTGAAGATAATCCAATTTTTTTATTCTGCGCATTTTGCCAAAAAGTAACAAGGTTCGTCAAAGTTTTATCAAAAGGTGTTCGATCATCAAAATAAATGACGGCATCGCTTTGGTTTGTATTTTTAATATACAATTCATAGCTTCCATCATCACCGATCAACAATCCCGTAGGATCCAATTTAGAGTTAATAACATTTTGAACAAATTTTAGTAGATTATTAAATTCAACTTGATCAACAAATGGAGTTCCGATTGTTACAGTGCTTGTACCGACATTGAAATAATATCGAAATGTAGAAGTCGCGACCTGATTTACATCTATCTTTTCAAAGACATAGGCAGTTGTATCCGCAGAATAGCAATCATCTTCTTGATCATTTTTAAAACCGTTACAAACGATGACTCCCTCAACTCTTTCATCG
>JANXRK010000057.1 GCA_025353045.1 Candidatus Tayloriibacteriota bacterium | reverse complement strand
GTGGGGTTGGTCTCTATTTACCCACATGGACTCAACAATTAATTACTTAATCGTAGGTAGCTTGTTTATGTAATATTTTAACCTCATTTATCTCAACGTCCACTTTTGCTATATAACAGTCCTAGTCCGTCTCGACTCATCAAAGATGAATCGAGAACCTTAGGACCGTTATAGTTACGGCCGACATTCACCAGGGCTTATATCAATCACCATGAAAATCTTGCGACTCTCACAACGTCGATATTTGACCTTCTGGCATTGGTCAAGTGTCACCCCCTATACATCCTCTTACGAGTTCGCAGGGAGCTGTGTTTTTGATAAACAGTTGCCAGAGATACTTTAGCTGCGGCCCCTTGAGTTAACAAAGGGCAAGCCTTATTCCGAAGTTACGGCTGATTTTTTGCCGAGTTCCTTGGAGACCTCTCACTCGTTCGCCTTGGTCTACTCGACCTGAACACCTGTGTCGGTTTGCGGTACGGTTTCTATATAGATAAGTTTAGAAGATTTTCTCGGAAGCGCGCTTTACGACATCCGTAAGGGCGAACCCCTACGTTTGCACTCTACTCGGAATTGTCATCAAAGACACCACCCGGATTTTCCTGGGTGAATCCCCTATAGCATGCACTCAAATCCAATAACGAGCGTCATATACTGCACTTCGTCCCTTCGTCACTCTATATAAAAGTCATGGAATATTAACCATGTGTCCATCGGGTGCGGTTTTCACCATCCCCTTAGGCCCGACTAACCCTTGGCTGATTTTCATAGCCAAGGAAACCTTGTTCTTTCGGCGTGCGGGATTCTCACCCGCATTGTGGTTACTTGTGCCAACATTCTTACTTCCACACGCTCCAGCATGGCTCACGCCTTTGCCTTCAACGCAGAGTGGAATACTCTCCTACCAGAGTACATTATCGAAATAACGTACAATCCTCAGTTTCGGTATCATGTTTAACCCCGATTATCTGCGGCGCAGAATCTCTCGATGAGTGAGCTGTTACGCTTTCTTTAAATGATGGCTGCTTCTAAGCCAACATCCTCATTGTTTGAGAAATTCAACCACCTTAAGCGTACTTAACATGAATTTAGGGACCTTAAATGGAGATCTAGGCTGTTTCCTTTTTGACGCATGGAGCTTAGCCCCCACCGTCTAACTGCTGAATAATTAGTCGTCTGTATTCGGAGTTTGATAGGTCTCGTGATCTTTCGACCTGTCGAGACCTTCCAGTGCTCTACCCCAGACGGGTACATTCAACGCTAGCCCAAAAGCTATTTCGGAGAGAACCAGCTATTACCAGATTCGATTAGCTTATCACTCCTTACCTCAAGTCATCGGAGAGAATTGCACAACTCTACCGTTCGGTCCTCCATAGTTCTTTCGAACTATTTCAACCTGCTCAAGGCAAGCTCATCTGGCTTCGGGTCTGATGCATACTACAAATCAATTAAGATTGCGCGCTATTAACACTCGGTTTCCCTGTGGCTCCACGCTCTCGCGCTTAGCCTGCAGCATGCTTCAACTCGTTGGCTCATTCTTCAATAGGCACGCAGTCGAGGTCTTGCGACCTCTTCTACTCCTTGTAAATATATGGTTTCAGGTCTATTTCATCGCCCTTACCGGGCTGCTTTTCACCTTTCCCTCACGGTACTAGTTCACTATCGGTCTTCTAGAATATTTAGCCTTACCGGTTAGTTCCGGTAGATTCCCCCGAGCTATTCGTGTCTCGAGGTACTCAAGAACAGAAACAAAGAAGACTTTTTGATTTCGACTACAGGGCTATCACCTTCTGGGGCTAGACTTTCCAGTCTATTCTTCTATCAAATTGTTTTGTAACTTCTCTTCCATAAATGGAACGTCTCTGCCTTACAACCCCCAACCTTTATCGCACTTCAAGACTTGCGTCGTGAGGTACGATAAAGGTTGAGTTTGGGCTCTTCCGCTTTCGCTCGCCGCTACTTACGAAATTCTTATTTAGTTTCTATTCCTCCAGGTACTGAAATGTTTTACTTCCCTGGGTGCGCAATAACATGTCAAGCATATTATTTCTGACTCGAAGTCAGAGAGTTTCCTCATTCGGAAATTTTCGGATCAAAGGTTGCTAGGCACCTCCCCGAAACATATCGTCGCCAAGCCACGTCCTTCATCGCTTCTTAGAAGCCTAGGCATCCACCATATACTCTTAATTTCCCATTAGGAAATCTAAAAACCACAATTATTTGTCTACAACTTACAATGTACTATCAATCACCATGGCTGAAAAAACCCTCAAACCACAGATCTCTTTAGTACTACCTTTCTCACTAGACAGCCTCCTGATTGTTGAGACTGTCTAGTTATTAAATTGTCAATGTATCAGTCGTTTTTTGTTACGAAAAACCCGCTCTCGCGGACATTTCTAACACTACTTAAAAGCAATGAAAGTTATGGCCGTTTAAAGTGATTTCTTAACATATTTCGGTGTAAGGGATAGTTTATATGAAGGGTGAAAAGAAGTCAAGAGAAAAAGCCCTTTCGGGCTTTTTCTCTTTGAACTTTTGAGACTGATTATTCCTTATCTGAAAGAGTATGAACTCCTTTTTCCAACATTTTAGATGCAACATCTCTTCCTCCTAGACCAAACGAAAGACCGAACGCGAGAGCTGCTCCAGCAACAATACCCATGAAGACTGTATTGACGATATAAGCTCCAATCTGTAGATGATCCATAGCAATAAGAACAGCAAAAATTAAGATGGCCCACTTTGCTATAGCTCCAAGAAGCAGTGCTGACTTTATGTGTGCTGCTCGGACAGATGCTGTTACAAACTTCTGTACAACGTCAGCAATAACAACTGCGACCATAAGAACAAGAACAGCTATAATAACTTGAGGTAAATATGAAAGTACTACATTATTTAAGAATAGATTAACATCAGTAAGATGTAGAACGTTGAAAGAGGCAACAAGAAAGACAGTTATTACGAACCATTTTATTAGTGCACCGACAAATTTTCCTGAATTTAATGTGTGACCTGATCTTTCAATCACATCCTCAACACCTGTACTCTTCAAAAGAGTATCTACTTTAAAACTTTTAAAAATACCTTCAACTAATTTTTCGATAAGGGTAGCCAATAACCAACCAAGAATAAATATAGCAATCGCCCCAACAAATCCTGGCAAAAAATCTAGAACTCCATACCAAACTGACAATAATGACTCAGTAAAACCTTGACCCCAATTTTCTAAAACATTCATATTTAAAATAAATTAACCGAATTTTAATAATGACTAATGTTGATATTATAGCACTTTATTTTCATCTATGCCGATTTTATCCACAAGCGTTGTATGCGGCAAATCAAGTATATCTCGTATTAATCTATCATGCATTCCATAGCGATATTCGAAATCAGATGTCTCAAAAGCTGAATAACTTATCTCCTTTCCAACTTCTGCTTCCATTGATTTCATAACTGTATCTAAACGATTGAGATTAAGATCATCTCCAACAATTAATAGGTCGACACGCGTATCCCAAACTTGGATGAAGACCCCTGAAGCAATAAATAACTTAATCCTTCCAACACTACTAAATTTCTTAACCAAATCATCATTAGCATGTAAGCTAACCATGATAAGTAGACTTCTCAGCGCTTGAAGGTACGGAAATTTCTGATCTAAACAGTAACCCACATCCTGCACTTTTTTGATGAGAACTTTTTTCTTTTTCTTATAATGAACATCCCTGGAGACAGTTTTTTTCTTTATGATACCAACCTTTATGAGATTAAGGAGCTCTTTTCGAACGTCCTTACTTTTAGATCTACTTCTTTCAGTGATTTCAGCAGAAGAATATGTAATATCAGGATTAAATAGGAAAAGGCGCATAAGCTTGACTTTGGTATCATTCCCAAACAATTCGGCTAATATTTTCATAGAGACCTATCATAACAAAAAATCACCGGATATCATAGATCTCGTCTATGTATACCCCGATGACTTTTTGTGTGAATATTTCTTTATTTATATTCAACCTTACCTCCAGCTTCTTCGATTTTCTTCTTCAAAGCGTCTGCATCCTCCTTCTTCATAGCGTCCTTAACGAGGATTGGGGCTCCATCTACCATATCCTTTGCTTCTTTGAGACCTAGCGCAAGAGCTTCTTTGATTACCTTGATAACAGCAATCTTCTGTTCGCCTGCTGAAGCGAGGTGTAGAGCTACAGTAGACTTTTCATCTGCTGCTGCAGTTGCAACTGGAGCTGCTGTTGCTACAGCTGCTGCAGATACTCCGAATTTCTTTTCAAGTAGCTTAACGAGTTCGTTAAGATCCAAAACTGACATTGATTCGATTGTCTCTACTACTGACTTAAACTTTGCTGGTACTTCTACTGATTCCATAATAATTTTTTAATGTTAATAAATAATGTGTGATTTTCTGTGCAATGATTTATGCAGTCTTTTTCTTTGCTATTTGATCAAGTGCCATAACAAATCCTTGTATAGGTGAGTTGATAACATTGACGAACATAGCTTGAAGAGTTTTCTGTGAAGGAATGAGAGCGATAGCCGTCATCTCTTCTTTTGACATAAACTTCCCTTCGAACACCCCTCCAAGAATTGAGATATTGCCTTTGTATTTATTTTGGAATCCATATACTTCTCGCGCTGGGGCGATAAGATCTGCTCCATAAGCTACTCCGACTTCTCCCATCAATTCTGGCAATGTTCCTTCAAACTTTCTTCCTTCCAAAACCTTTCGTGTAAGTGATTTCTTTGAAACAAAGAATCCAACTTTTTCACTCTTAAGCTTTCGGCGAACTTGTGTAGTGTTTGCTACGTTCAAGCCGTGGAAATTAACGAAGACTATTGATTGAGCATCCTTAACAATTGTTTCTAATTTTTCAAGTATCTCCTTCTTCTGTACTTTTGTACGTGCCATTTTTACGAATGAAATCCTTACGAATTTCTTCTAAATTAACTTACTAATAAGCGACCTTTTTAAGGTTATAGAGTATCTCGGAAGGTCTTATAGGTTTCCCTTTGCCCTGAGGCACTGCCTTCTTTCTCTGACCTTGCTAGTACAGTACCAAAAAGTTTGGCTGGCGTCAATAATTTCCACTTTCAAGACGAGTAAGGAGATCCCCAAATACTTTTAGAATGACCATTTTCTGAGCATCAGTAACTTTCTTATTCTTGAATCTATTATTTGATAACTTAGTTACCAGTTTTTCCAATTTCTTAGGATTCTTCTTTTGGCTAAGTTTTTCAATCTTATCGATACGATCTAGCCAATTCTTTTCTGCAATCTTGTGCAAATCCAAAGAGATAATAGTCTTTCTCATCATTTCCAAATATGTTGGCATGTCTTTTATGAAATCAGTTGTTGTGGAGTGAAGGAATTCGATAGGATGGCTGACAATATCGGTCGTTCCATCACCGTCAATATCAATTTTCATAATAGTAGTACTCGCCAAAGAGTCCGTACTTGTACCGATAATCAAATCTATGTTAGTCAGTGATGTTACTGGCATTTCGGAGAAAGTAGTAGAAGCCAGAACATCATCGTAGCCGTGAGGTGAATTAACTGTAGTTTTAAGGATAAATAATCCAGCATCATTCCCGCTCAAAGAGATCTTGTACTCTTGACCATACGGTAGCATAACACTTTTATTTCTACTTCCACTCTCATAGCCACTTCCTGGAATACCCTCCTCTGGAATATATTGATTCAACTGAGGAAGTTCACTATCAAAGATCATTCCCGTATGACGTCCTTGTTTGTCATATACATCAATATCTACTGGAGAATAGATATCTATTGTAATGTAATTATCATTATCCACTGGTTCTTTTTCTGAAAAATAACTTTCGTAATTCGATGAATTACCAGGAGGAACTTTTTTATTTGTGACAATGTCTTGAACCTTACTCACCATTTCGATTGAGTTGAGAATG
The DNA here is from genome assembly GCA_025353045.1 of Candidatus Tayloriibacteriota bacterium. Classification (GTDB taxonomy): domain Bacteria; phylum Patescibacteriota; class Minisyncoccia; order Phycocordibacterales; family PALSA-1337; genus CAIOGI01. Next base: position 3,392 of record JANXRK010000057.1, on the reverse strand, counting down.
TTTGCATGACTTGTATTTGCCAAGGTTTCATTGTGTAGCTTTTTCAAATTAAAGAATAATGTTGAACTACTGTTTCCTGAATTGCTTTGTGTGAGAACTGTTCCGTCACCAGAAGTAGTACCAACAGATTCACTAACTAATGGACAATTTTTTAAGTGATTTTTAACACAGTGTGGTTCTGGAGTATATCGTATTCCTTCTGTTGTTTTCTTACCCCATCCAAAAATAGAGGTGACTTTTGTCGTACTTGCCGCTTTCCACGAATCAATATCGGCATGTAATTTGTCACCTAAAGAAAAGAGATTCGAATTCAAGATAAGTGGAATGTTTGTATCAGTCGTCGATGCTTGTGAAAAAGGATTCTTCAAAAGAAAACTCCTCATTGCGTCGAAAGATGTAATGATTGAATTACTTGCAAAGAAATCACGGATAACAGCTAGAGGATTTTTCTCAAAAAACTTTCTACTTGGTAATAATCCGTAGGCCCCAGGAAGATTTTGCGCAAATGTTCGAGCATTGCTTTCATTTAGGATGAGGCCATAAGCAATACCTTGATCTTCACCATGTAACATGGCACCCAGTGCTTCAGGAGTTCCTAGCTCAGGCACAGCAACAAAAAGTATTTTTTCAACAAGATTGCTCTTACCAAGCGCTTCAAGTTTTTTCATAAGAACCTTTGTAACTAAACCACCGTTACTATGAGCAATAATAGTGATTTTGCCGGTTAACGATGTTGAGGCAAGTGTAGAAACAGATTTTACAACATCATCAGTAACAATATCAGTAACTGCTTTTCTCCAGTCGTATGCTAATGGCTGCCAAGCGTTAATACTTCCCTTCTTTACAAGATCATTCATGGAATCAATAAATCTCATGTAAATCCCCTTTGTATCGAGTGCCACACTTATAATATCTTTTGTATGAACCGTCGGATCAAGACTCTTCCCTTTTGAATCCATATAAAGTTTTTTCACGTCATTATTTACAATTGGTTCCCAAAGTCTTGTCGTACTTGCTCCAAGAAGGCCTGGTTCATTGCTATAGAGTCGACTTGCCTCAAAGCCTGGAATAAAAAGGATATTCGAACAACAGATATCTTCATTTATATTTGGATCTTTTTCTTTCCAAGAACTAACATCTACGGCTCCATATGTCTCTATAGGATTTGGTCCTTCTTTTTTACCCCACCAATTATCTGTCGCATCAATAGTATTTGCAGTGTGATTAAAAATTGAAAAGTAACCATTATCAACAATTCTGGAATCATTAATAGCAATAATGTTTTGCGTATCATCCACAATCGGATCAGCCATTCCAACGATGGAATTCCCGATTCCTCCTGTATCCAAAGGCACAACCTGCCCACCTTTCATCGACTGGAAGATACGCCCATTGAGATCTGAGACAATGGCATATGTATTATTACTGAGATCACTTTGTGTAATATTTATATGACTAGCTTTAGCACTAATTCCACTATAGGCATTTGTTATGATCACAGAATCAAGAGTGCTTGTTGCTTTAAGAAATGTCAGTCCAGTTTTATTGAAGACTGCATTCTTTATATGTGAAGTATTGTTTGAGAGGTATAAAGAATAAAGATCAATAAATTTTACTGGATTTTCTTTTGTGCCAACAACAGTAAGATCTCCATCAAAATTAAGCGTATTCGGATCATCACCTGTTGTTGTAGATATAACCTCTACACCTTCATTTATATATAAGCTGTCTTCTCTTGGTATATAGATCGACTCTTCTAAGATATATGGACTACCCTCCTTATCCCAGGTCCAGTCTGGCCGAACATCACTTGAATAAACATGCGTTTCTGCATGAGAAATCTGAGGAAATATAGCGAACATAGTTACTACCAGGCCGAATGTAATGATTTTTTTATTTTTAAACATACTTTTTAAAGTTAAATTAATAATAGGAATATCATACAAAATGGCGATGAAATCCTGATAAAATTTTGATAAAAAAGGGATAAAATCCAGCATTCAACAATAAAAAGATAAAAAGTAAAACCGCCTTTCAAAGGGCGGCTCTACGTATACTCTAATTTAAATTCTATTTATTATTTTACTTATTTTTATTTGTTATTCCCATAATTACACTTGCTTCCTGTCCATTAAGGAGTGATGCATACTTTCCAACAAAGAAAAGGAGTGCGAAGCTTACAACTAGAATAAAACTAAAGCCGAGTAAAAACTTAAAGAAGGTTTGATCAAAGGGATTATGCATGTGAATATCAATTACCATAATTATAACAAGTTTTAGACAAATAACCTCCTCCCCGCACTCCACCGAATACGGTTGCGTACGGGGTTTCCTTGTGTGCATGAGGATTCAGAAAAGGTGTGTCTTCTGGGGCACGTCTTTTTTTGATTGCCACTGTATATACCCCTTCACTTGCGTTTCATTGAGTCCTACGGTTGACGAGAAGTATCCGACACTCCAGATGCCGTCCTTTTCGAGATACATTTCACGTATGAATTTAAATTTGGTTCGAAGGTATCGTGATGAAAATGATTTTAATTTTGAGACGGCATTTGATACGGCGATGTTTGGTGGTACCTCGATCTGAAAGTGGACGTGATCATCATCAGTATTTAATTCTTCAATCCAGAGTGTTGGATACTTCTTTATGGTGGCATACAGCACCTTTCGGAGTTCAAGGAGTACGTAGGGTTTGAGGAACTTCCTCCGGTATTTCGTGCCCCAGACAATGTGGTATTGATGCTGGTAGGTAGAGTGATTTAAATGCTGAATCCTCATGGGACCAGCGTATCACGGAGTACCGTGAACGTATATGGTTCCATTCATCTCCGGCCTGCGGGGTCCCCTCCGGCCGGAGTTTTCTGGTAATTAACAAAAAACCACCCGTTAAGGTGGTTTTTTGTTTTCAACATTTTACCCCGTTGAGAGGAGATATATATTAACTAACTATGGTACCTGGATGTAAGCATTCTCTAGGCCGTAGTTTACGTTCAAAGTATTATCTGTACCTAGTCCTCCAGCTGTACCGTAGTTGATCTGTGTAATACTGATCTTCTTAGATGCAGTAGTACCGTTTGTGTTATCAACTGTGAGGTTGAAAGTGAAGGTTCGTGATCCATTGATAATATATGAAGTTGTTGTATCACCAGTAGTTGAACCCGAAGCTACAACAGATGAAACAGTTGTAGATGCATTTGTTCCACTTGATGTTGTAGTAGCAAGAGCTGTATTTGAAGTCTTACTTATATAGATTGGATTACTACCAGTATTATTGATAGTAAATGAAATCTGAGGATAAGCAGCTAACCAAGTTCCAGTAGTCGGAGTTGTTACATTTCCCTTAACTGGAGTAATAGCTGTGATGCTAATACCTGAGTTAGGAGCAAATGTTA
>JANXRK010000049.1 GCA_025353045.1 Candidatus Tayloriibacteriota bacterium | reverse complement strand
TGGAAAACAATTTGATACTACACAAGCAAAAAACTATGCAGAAAAATTTACTGATATTATTTTTATTTGTGGACGATATGAAGGAATCGATTCAAGAGTGAAAAAAGTATTTAAAGTTGAAGAAATTTCTGTTGGGCCATTTGTGCTGACTGGTGGAGAATTACCAGCTATGATTTTGATTGACACTATCTCACGACAAATAGAAGGAGTGCTCGGAGACCACGCTTCACTCGAAGAAAGTCGCATTGCTTCACCTGACGTCTATACTCGGCCAGAAGTGGTAGAATATAAAGGAAAGAAATTGAGTGTGCCGAAAGTACTTCTTTCAGGTAATCATAAATTGATCGATGAATGGAGAAATAAACAAGGGAAGAAATAAATATTTCATCATCGCTCATTTTGTCGTTGTTGCACTTTTAATTCTCAGTTTTCTAAAACCAAATAATTATCGCTTTTCAACGCACAATACAAATCCAGTAGAATCCTCTTCGGTTAAGGTTCTGATTGTTGGTGATATGATGCTTGATCGAAATATACGCAACACAATCGATAAAATTGGATTCGAAAAGTTTTTCGCTGGTACAAAGGATTTAGTACAAAGTGTTGATGTGGCTGTTGCAAATCTTGAAGGAACTTTTACTACAAATCCTTCAGTAACTACTGATCTTACAAATAAAGATCTTCAATTTACTTTTAATCCTGCACTCGTGCCTTCTTTAGCCAATCTAGGTTTTGATGTTTTAGGTCTAGCTAATAACCATTCATTTAATTTTGGAAAAGCAGGATTGGAGTCAACAAGACGATATATAGGTAGTGCCGGGATGCTTTACTATGGTGATCCTTTTAACAAAGATGAAATAAGTACAGTTATCAGTAAAAATGGTATTAAAATCGGTTTTGTAGGTTTCCATGAATTTTATTATACAAATTTTGATAAAGTGCAGGCTGAAATCGTCAGACTTAAAAAAGAAGTTGATGTCCTTATAGTTACGCCGCACTGGGGAATTGAATATCAAAAGGAACCGACCGAAGATATGGTCAAATGGGGCCATAAATTTATAGATAACGGGGCTGATATCGTTATCGGATCCCACCCACACGTTATTGGTACTTCAGAAGAGTATAAAGGAAAGAAGATATATTATTCTCTTGGTAACTTTTCTTTTGATCAGTACTTTTCAAAAGCCACAATGCAAGGTCTAGGGATCGTCATTGGTATTGATAAAAATGAAAAAGAAATTGACCTACATTTTTCTGAAATTCCAATAAAAATAGAAAGAGGGGGTGTTTTTGTGGGAAAAGAATAGAATTTCATCAGTTATCCACATGAAATAAAATTTCGATAAAATTTTTGTAGTTTTTGCTATTGCTTTAGTTTTTGTAAGTAATAAAATATGAATATGAATAAGACTAATTACATTACAAAAGAATATTTTGACACAACTCTCGATATAAAACTCGATAAGACTTTTAAGAAGTACCAAGGTGAGATGAAAGGGTATATAAAAGAATTAGTACAAGAAAATAGGCAACACACAAATGGTTTGATAGATGAAAATAAACAATATGTAAGTGAATTGGTAGAAGAAAACAAACAATATGTAAAAGGATTAATGGAAAATAACAGAAAACATGCGGGTGAATTAATGAAAGAAAATAGGCAGCACATGACTGATCTCAAAACGGGATTCCAGGAGAGTCTAAAAGTATTTGGGGAACAAATCCAATCTGTCGATGATCGTTTATCTGGAAAAATTGATGGCCTAGATGAAAGAATGGATAAATTAGATTCAAAAGTTGACAATATGGGTCATCAGATGGATAAAATACAAATCGATATCTTGCAGATAAAGGATGTTTTGAAAGAAAAGGTAAATAAAAATGACTTGATCTGTGCATAAATCAATCGCTTGACTTATTAAAGCCGGTCTGTTAAGCTCGGCAGTACTTCATAGATTGAGTCACTCTGTATATTTGAAGGATTTCGATAGTATTTTTAGGTTAGCGCTCCCCTAGAATTTTATTACTCATCACTAATCCTTAAGGAATTTTTTGTATGCATACAACAAAAAAGTATTTTAGTCGTTTCAAGGTTCCACTCACAGAAATGCCGAATCTTGTGGAATCACAGATTAAGTCATTCGATGTTTTAATAGAAAAGGGAATCGAGGAAGTTTTGAAAGAGTTTTCACCAATAAGAGACTACGCAGAAAAAAAGTTCGAACTATCTTTTCTTGGTTTCGAGTTGTCAAAACCAAAATATAATGAACATTATGCAAAGACAAATAAGCTTTCATACGAAGGCCAGATAAAAGTAAAGGTAAAGTTAAAAAACAAACTTTTAGACTCAACAAAAGAGCAAGAAATGTTTCTTGCTGATTTACCATTGATGACTGACCATGGGACATTCATTATAAATGGTATCGAAAGAGTTATAGTTCCTCAGTTGGCTCGTTCATTCGGTATTTTCTTTACAGCAAATGAATCAAAAGGAAAGACATTTTTTGGAGCAAAGGTTATCCCAGCAAGAGGGGTCTGGATGGAGATTGAAAGTGATTCAGATGGAGTTATTTATGTCCGAATCGACAGAAAGAGAAAGTTTCCTATCACATCTCTACTTAGAATCCTCGGAGCAAAAACAGATGCAGAAATCCAAGCTTTCTTTAAGGGTAATGATTTAGCTCTAAAAGCTATTGATCAAACTCTGGCAAAGGATCACGCAAAGACTGTTGATGAAGCATACGTAGAAATTCATAAAAGACTTAGAGATGGTGACCTAGCAACTGCTGATAATGCTCGAGAATATATCGGAAATATTTTCAATCCCGAAAGATACGATATCAACCGTGTCGGTCGTTTTCGTTTCAATAAGCGTTTTGCAAAATCAATGGATGAAAAGGAATTGGAAAGACGAACAGTCAATGTTGACGATGTTACCACAATCATTTCTCACATTGTAGGACTAAACAATACTCCAGAAGCAGTTGAGGATGATATTGATCACCTAGGATCAAGACGTGTGCGATTTGTCGGAGAACTTCTACAGCAAAAGCTTCGTGTAGGTATGACACAGATGAAGAGAAATATTCAGGACAGGATGTCGACTGTTGAGCCAGATGTTACTTTGCCTATCAATTTCGTATTTCCACGTCCTCTACAAGCTCGAATAAAAGAGTTCTTTACAACAAACCAGCTTTCACAATTCATGGGTCAGGAAAATGCTTTGTCTGAGATCGAAAATCTTAGAAAATTAACAGCTCTTGGTCCTGGAGGTCTTACTCGAGAGAGAGCCGGCTTCGAAGTTCGAGACGTACACCCTTCTCACTACGGAAGAATTTGTCCTATACACACACCAGAAGGTCCAAACATTGGTCTTATTCTTAACCTTGCAACATATGCCAGAATCAATGACTTTGGAATGATCGAAACTCCTTATGCAAAGGTTAAAAATGGAAAAGTTACATCAGAAATCGTTTATTTAAATGCTCTAGAAGAAGAAGGATTTAGTATTGCTCATGCAGCAATACCTTATGATAAATCAGGAGTAATCACAGCTGATGAAGTAGAAGTTCGTATAAATGGTAAGCCTGGGCTTGCAAAGGCAAAGGAGGTCGATTATATCGATGTTTCAACAAACCAAGCTTTCTCTATCGCTACTTCACTTATCCCATTCCTAAACCACGACGATGCAAACCGAGCACTCATGGGTTCAAACATGCAAAAACAGGCAACTCCTTGTATCGTAACAGAAGCACCTCTAGTTGCTACAGGTATTGAAAAGCAGGCTGTCGTAGACACAGGACGAATCATTCTAGCTCCTGAAGACGGAGAAATCACCTATGTTGATGCAAAGAAAGTTATTTTTGAAGGAAAAAAGAATGGTAAAAAGGAATATACTCTTGTTCATTTCTCTCGAACAAATGGATTTACTGCTTTCCACCAGAGACCTATCGTAAATCTAGGTCAAAAAGTAAAGAAGGGTGATGTTCTTGTTGATACATCAACATCAGATGGAGGTGAAATCGCTTTGGGACAAAACATGCTCGTTGCCTTTATGTCATGGTCTGGAAATAACTACGAGGACGCGATTATTTTGTCTGAACGAGTAGTTAAGAACAGTAAATTTACATCTATTAACATTGAGGAATTTGTTGTGAATGTTCGAGATACTAAACTTGGGCCTGAAGTTACAACGTGCGATATTCCAAACGTTGGAGAAGCTAAACTAAAAAATCTTGCAGAAGACGGAGTTGTTCGAGTGGGAGCGGAAGTTCGACCCGGAGACATTTTAGTTGGAAAGATTTCTCCAAAGGGAGAAACTCAACTTACCCCAGAAGAAAGACTTCTGAGATCTATCTTTGGTGAAAAGGCTCGAGATGTAAAAGATACGTCAAAGCGAATGGAAGGTGGAAAGCGAGGTCGAGTTATCTCAGTTAAAATCTTCTCACGAGAACGAGGAGATAAGCTCGAATCTGGAATCATCAAGAAGATTTATATTGAAGTTGCTGAACTTCGAAATGTGTCAGTGGGAGACAAACTTGCTGGACGACACGGAAACAAAGGAGTTATCTCACGAATACTTCCAGAAGAAGATATGCCATACATGGAAGATGGAACACCTGTGGACGTTATTTTGACACCACTTGGAGTGCCTTCACGTATGAACCTCGGGCAGATTCTTGAGCTTCACCTTGGACTAGCTGCGAACACTTTGGGCTATCAAGCTATTGTTCCTCCTTTCGCTGGAGCTACTGATGTTGAAATCAAAGAAGAATTGGTAAAGGCAGGATTTGATGCTTCAGGAAAGATGAAACTACGAGATGGACGAACGGGAGATCATTTTGATCAACCAATTGCAGTTGGATATATGTATATCTTGAAACTTCACCACATGGTTGAAGACAAGATCCACATGCGATCAATCGGACCTTACTCTCTCATTACGCAACAGCCACTTGGAGGAAAGGCGCAAGGAGGAGGGCAGCGATTCGGAGAAATGGAAGTCTGGGCTTTGCTTGGACACGGTGCTGCTTATACTCTTCGAGAAATCCTTACCATCAAGTCTGACGATATTCAAGGACGATCACAGGCATTTGACTCTATAGTTAAGGGTGAGCCATTGAAGCAACCAAACCTTCCAGCTTCATTCAACGTGCTCTTGAAATCTTTGAGAGGATTGGCACTTGATGTTGAACTTATTAAAAAAGGAAGAACTGAGGAAGAAACAGAATAATAACCAAATAATATGAATAAAAATACAAAAATTATTTGGGGGATTGTTATGGCAGTGATAGTGATAGTAGGGGGATATTTTTCCTTCATTCACGTCCTCACTGGTGGTCCTGATTATGGTAGGACTGGTCCAGTAGACAGACCTGCAGCTGATACAGTCGTAGATTCTAATTGGAAAACATACTCAGGATATGGTATTGAGTTTAAGTATCCATCTGATGCTGTGGTTGTCACTGACTGTACTGGGACACCCTGCCAGGTTTTAGTTTCTTATCATTCAAGCAGTACTGATGCTATTCAAGGAATTGATTACAATAAGAAAGTCCAGATCCAGCTTTATTGGAAGGGTCAAGGAACTTATTATGAAGAAGCAGCTGCAAGAAAAACAGCAACAGATAGTATGTACAAATCTGACAAAATGGCAGTGCATGTATTTATATTAGAAAAAGGAGATATAAAACTATTTGAAATAGTAGGTTCGACATTCAAGTTTGTTAATCCAAAGAACAATGATAAAATTGTCGGAGTATTTCTAGGGTCTGATTGGATTACACACACAGACAGTCAATATGGTATTACATTCCAATATCCATCTTTAATTTCTATGGTACAGGATGGAGAATCTATTACATTAAGTCATTCTGTTAGCTATAAACATCCAGACCCGTGTGACTTTAAGGGTGATGCTCCATCACTTGATAAACTCTCAGATCTTAAGGTTTCCTTCAAAGTTGTTAATCAAAATCTTAAAGATTTTGTACAAAGCAGTACATACCCAGGTTGGGACTACGTTTCCAAAAATCCTTTTAAATCTGGTTCTGTGAGTGGATTTAAAGTTTCCTCAGGTATTGAGGGTTGTGGTGAATATATATATTATCTTACAATCTCACCAACCAAGACACTCGTCATTCATAGAGGGTATATTGCAGAATTCAATTCTATAAATGGTAATTATCAAAAATACCTAAGCCTTCCAGGAATAGTTACACCAAATCAAGAAGAAGAAATCTTTACAAAGATAATTTCAAGTTTAAATTTCACCAAATAACAAAAAATATATGGAAAAATATACAAATAAAAAAATGAATGATCCTCAGGATTTCGATGCAGTGAAGCTCGGTGTTGCTTCTCCTGAAAAGATTCTTGAATGGTCTTTTGGTGAAATTACAAAGCCTGAAACTATCAACTACCGAACTCAAAGATCTGAAAAGAGCGGACTTTTTGATGAAAAAATCTTCGGTCCAGATCGAGACTATGAATGTTACTGTGGAAAATATCGAGGAATTCGATATAAGGGAATTGTTTGTGAAAAATGTGGAGTTGAAATCACTCGATCTATTGTTCGACGTGAACGAATGGGCCACATTGAGCTTGCAACACCTGTATCACATATCTGGTTCCTACGATCTATGCCATCTCGAATCGGTTTGGTTCTTGGAATGACAACTTCTGATCTTGAAAAGGTAGTTTACTTTGCTGGATATATCGTTACAAAGATTCATCAAGCAGAAAAAGATGGATTCCTCAAAGAACTCGAATCAGAATTCAAGACAAAGGTAAAAGCTGCTCAGGACGAAAAGACAAAGGAAGCTTTGAAAGAGCTTGTGCTTACAGCTCGACGAGAAATAGAGAGTTTGGAGCCAGGATTTGTCATGGATGAAGTTCAGTATCATAAGTATTCAATGAAGTACGGTGCTATCTTTGAGGCTAATATCGGTGCAGAAGCTATCTTCGATATTTTGAAGAAGACTGACCTAGATAAGCTCTATAAAAATCTTGAGGAAGAATTACAAAAGGCGAGTTCATTGGAAAAGGAAAAGATTTCAAAGCGAATTTCTTTAATCAAATCAATGATTAAATCAAAAACTCGACCAGAATGGATGTTCCTTACACGAATTCCAGTTATTCCACCAGCACTTAGACCAATGGTTGCTCTTGATGGAGGACGATATGCAACTTCTGATGTAAATGATCTCTATCGAAGAGTAATCAATCGAAACAACCGTCTTTTGAAACTTAAGGAAATTGATGCTCCAGACGTTATCCTTCGAAACGAAAAAAGAATCCTTCAAGAAGCAGTTGATGCTTTGATTGATAACTCTATTCGACACGGTGCAGCTACAGGGGCAGCAGCTATTCAGGCTCAAAAGCGTGCATTGAAGTCACTTTCAGATAACCTCAAGAGTAAGAGGGGTTTGTTCCGACAGAATCTCCTTGGAAAGCGAGTAGATTATTCAGGACGATCTGTAATCGTTGTGGGTCCAGAACTAGCTCTTGATCAATGTGGTCTTCCAAAGCACATGGCTCTTGAACTCTTTCGACCTTTCGTTATTTCAGGACTTTTGAAGAGGGAATTAGCATTCAACATTCGAGGGGCTGGAAAACTTATTGATGAAGGCTCAAAAGAAGTTTGGGAAATTTTGGAAGAAGTGATTGATGGTAAATACGTTCTTTTGAACCGTGCACCAACACTTCACCGACTTGGTATTCAGGCTTTTCGACCTACGTTGATTGAAGGTAACGCTATTCAGGTTCACCCACTCGTTTGTACAGCTTTCAACGCTGACTTCGACGGAGATCAGATGGCCGTTCACGTTCCACTTGGAATTGAAGCACAACTCGAAGCAAAGGAAATCATGGCTTCAAATAAAAACATTCTTAAGCCAGGAAACGGAGATCCAACGATCGTCGCCAAGCTTCTAGACATCGTGCTCGGATGTTTCTGGGTTACAAAGACAGTAGATGGAGATATTGGCGAAGGAAAGGTTTTTGAAAGTCCTGAAGCTGCTATTACTGCGCATAGTTTTGGAGTTATCGGATACCGATCAAAGATCAAAGTATTGCCAGGTGAAGGAGAAAAGTTCAAGGAATTTGATGGAAAGCTTTTTGAAACAACAGCTGGAAGAATTCTCTTCAACAATATGCTTCCTTCTGATTATCCTTTCATCAACAAAGAAATCGATCGAAAGAAGCTCTCAGCTATTATAGACGAATTGATTATTTCACACGGTATCGCAAAGATTCCTGAAATTCTCGACGGTATCAAGACATTCGGATTCAAATACGCTACTCATTCAGGAACTACATGGGGTATTGATGATGTTGTAATTCCAGAAGGCAAGAAGGCAGTCATCGGCGCGGCTAAAATTAAATCAGAAGAAGTGATGCAGCAATTTGGTGAAGGACTTCTTACCGATGAAGAGCGACTTCGAAAAAACATCGAAATTTGGCACAAGGCTAAAAATGATGTAGAAAAACTTATCCCTGCTTCACTTGATAAAATGGGATCTGTGTACGACATGGTTAACTCTGGAGCTCGAGGATCATATTCTCAGATCACACAGATGGCCGGAATGAAAGGTTTGATTGCTTCAACATCAGGAGAGACTATTGAATTTCCGATTCTTTCATGTTCTAAGGAAGGTTTGACTCCAATCGAGTACTTCATCACAACTCACGGATCTCGAAAAGGTCTTACAGACACGGCTTTGAACACAGCTAAGGCTGGATATTTGACTCGAAAGCTTTTCGTTGTAGCTCAAGATGTGATGGTAAATGAAGATGATTGTGGAACAAAAGAATTCATCATTGTTAAAAAGCAAACAGCTTCAGGAATTAGTATTCCTCTTTCAAAAAATATTCGAGGGCGAGTACTTGCAGAAGATTTAACTGGAACAGATGGAAAGATTCTCTTTAAAAAGAATCATCTTCTTACAAAGCTCGAGGCTCAAAAGATAGAAGATGCTGGAGTCACTGATGTTCATGTTCGATCGCCGTTGTCATGTAAGAGTTTGAACGGTGTTTGTGCTCAATGTTACGGAGTTGACCTTGGAAACAATAAACTTGTTGATATTGGAGAAGCAGTTGGAACAGTTGCCGGACAAGCGATTGGAGAACCTGGAACACAGCTTACAATGCGAACATTTCACGCTGGAGGAACAGCATCTGTCGGTGGAGACATCACTCAAGGTTTGCCTCGAGTCGAAGAAATCTTTGAAAAAAGACGACCAAAGAATCCTGCAGTTATCGCTACCGTTTCAGGAACAGTTTCAGAAGTTAAGGATCTTGGAAAAGAAAAAGTTATCAAGATCGTTCCAGAACTAGAAGATCGAGCAAAAGGAAAGACAGCGAGTGAAGTTGAATATCTTTTCAACATCAAGCGAATTCCTTTCGTTAAGGTTGGTGATATTGTAAATAAAGGGGACATCCTTACTGACGGATCAGCAGATATCGATGAAAAATTCGAATACGCAGGAGCTGAAAAAGCAAAGAACTACGTTATCGGAGAGATCAGTAAGATTTACGAACTACAAGGAGAAACTGTTTCTCGAAAGCATATTGAAATCATCGTAAAACAAATGTTCTCACGAAGAAA
>JANXRK010000052.1 GCA_025353045.1 Candidatus Tayloriibacteriota bacterium | reverse complement strand
GATGTTTACCACCAGTAGTTTAATAATCATCTTATCTAGCTTTTTAAGGACCGGCAATAATGACATACACCACAAAGAACGTCGAGGTATATCAACTCTAATCAACCTGATAAGAGAGTCCGTGCCAGAGAAATTATGTTTTACGCGGTACTCTTCGGTGCGGGGAGAGTGTTCAAAGAACTGTGTCAAGGGTTACACTCCCAGACCCAAATTGAGTCTACCTTCAAAGTATACATGAAGCTGAGAAATGGTCAATGCCCAATTATGTAGAGGCGCTGTCCATTTTTCTGCAATTTTCTGGCAAGCACAGTAAACCAGCTTAAAAAGGGCCATTTCACTAGTAAAAGCGCCTTTTGTCTTAGTAAATTTCCTCACTTGTCGATGGAATCCTTCAATGGCATTTGTCGTGTAAATCAGCCTTCGAATTTCGCCAGAATATTGAAAATAATGGCTTAAATGTTCCCAGTTTGCGTGCCAAGATTTGATAACCATGGGATATTTATCCCCCCATTTTTCCTCTAATTTCAGCAAATTGTACTCAGCAATGTCCTTGGAGGGTGCTTGATAAACCTCCTTCAAATCTTTCATGAATTCCTTTTGATTTTTACTAGCGACGTACTTCAAAGAATTACGAATTTGATGCACGATACACAGCTGAATTTCTGTCCTAGGAAAAACCCCGTTAATGGCTTCAGGAAAGCCTTTAAGCCCATCAATGCAGGCTATAAGGACATCTTGGACGCCCCGTTGTTTCAAATCATTAAGAACGCCTAGCCAGAAATTGGCACCTTCTGACTCAGCAACATAAAAGCCCAGGATCTCTTTACGCCCCTCTTGGTTAATCCCAAGGATGTTATAGATCACTTTTGTGATGACTTTACCATTTTCTCGAGCTTTGAAATACATACCATCCATAAATAGAATAGGATAAATAGCCTCCAAAGGTCGACTTCGCCACTCTGTGATGACAGGGATCAACTTATCTGTTACGGCACTTATCGTACCAGCAGATACATCAAAATCATACATTTCTTTCAGGTGAGAAGCTATATCCTGATAGCTCATCCCAAGACCATATAGCCCTAGAATTTTATTATCTAAAGAAGCATTTAAAACCGTTTGACGCTTCTTGACAATTTGAGGCTCAAAATTCCCTTCCCGGTCACGAGGCGTCTCAAGTTCAAAGGCTCCCATAGGGCTTTGAACTGTTTTAATGCTTTTCCCATTCCGGCGATTTTGATTCTCAGAATCTTCTAGGCAAGAAGCCATATGAGAGTCCATTTCACCCTCTAGGGCGGCCTCTAAAAACTCTTTCATTAAAGGTGTAAATACGCCATCTTTTCCTACAAGGGATTTACCTGATTTCATATCAGCAATCGCTTGGTTTTTAAATGCCTCAAAATCAAATGAGGAATTTGCTTTTTCTATTTTCATTTGTCAGTCCTTTTTCTAATGCGCTAGATTCTATCCTAGCAGACTGACACAGTTCAGAAAACACTTCCCCCCTGAAGCTAAGGAGCCCAAGTTGGAGTATTTGTTATTTAATGCTTTGTGCGAGAGGCCTTTTTGGTGACGTCAATCAACTCTTCGGCGCCTGCACTATAGCGATCACACATACGATCAAACATATCCCGTTGCGTTTTAGCAATAATTTCACTTATGTTTGCTGTGTGATCAAAAGTACGGTGCATTTGATCCCGAACTTTTTCAGTGTTCCCTCGAACACCTTCTTTTGACGCGTCAGGTTTAGCAAAACCCTTCATCATATCAGCCATATCTTCAAAAGTTTTCTTGATATATTGTGATTGCAACGTTGCAATGCTCTTCATAACTTCAACGGCCATTTTGTTAGCTTCCGTTAAAGATTCTATATTTTGTCTGTGGGCTTTCATCATTGACTCCTTATCTAACATACCAGGAACGGCTCCTGGCATTTTTGGTTGCATTTTTTTCATCATCTCTGACATAGCTTGAAATGGATTGTCTGACATTTTTGGCCTCCTACACCTATAATATAATTACTATATTAAAGAAAAAAAATGAAGATATTATGAACTTTTTCTGAATTCCGAAACTATATTTCCTTCATCAAATTTAGAAAGAGATTTTTTAAATAAAGCTTTCTTTCCATGCACTCTTTTTTTACATTCATCCCATGTATGATCGATATGAATTTTTCCATCAACTTTGCTGACATATGAAAACGCGACTGCATTATTCTTTTTTCTTGAAGGTTTGGATACTAATGCTTTAATATTCAAAACTGCTTCTGCGTTTGGATACTTTGCTAAAAATCCTTTATATAAAGTAGGCTTCTTACCATCGGCGTATGCAGTGGCAATTTCATCACACCTCTCATTTCCAAAAATCTCGCTGTGCCCTTTCAACAAAATCCATTTGATTTCTTTGTCTTTTAACACTGAATCCATTTCTTGCCACAAATCGATATTTTTAACCTTTTCTCTGGTAGAACTGGTCCAATTTTTCGCTTTCCACCCGTGAATCCATTTTGTTGCACCGTTTAAAACATAGGCTGAATCGAGACGAATTTCGTAGCTGGTTTGTCCACCTTTT
>JANXRK010000014.1 GCA_025353045.1 Candidatus Tayloriibacteriota bacterium | reverse complement strand
GTATCTGGAATTGTAATACCAAGTATTCTCATAATATGTAATTAGCCTTGTCGCTGCTTATGTCGAGGATTTGATGCGCAAATAACATACACATATCCTTTTCGTCGGACTGTTTTGCATTTGGGACAAATTTTCTTGACTGATGCCTTGACCTTCATTTGTATTAAAAATCTTTAGTGATTAAAATCTTTTTGTAATGCGTGCTCTGCCCCCGTATGAATCTAATTCCAGTTCGACTTTATCACCAATAAGTACTCGGATGCGATGCATGCGCATCTTTCCTGCTAAATATGCAAGCACGATATCTTCCTTCCCATCAATTTTGACTCTAAACAATGTGTCAGGCAGAGCTTCAGTGATAACACCAAAAGCTGTTGTCGTACTTTTTTGTTTGGAGCCATTATTTATGTCAGGTGCCATTAAATTTCGCGTTTATATATACTACCAGAACTACCCTATAGAAGTCAATGTTTGTATTCTATGACGATCTTATCGACTGAATTTGGGAAAGATCTAAGCCAGAATGGAGTAATAAGGGCATAAGCATTTGTAATAGAACTATACTTTGCAAAAATAGCGTTACTATCCTTAAGTTTAATACCTTCGAGTTCATTTTTAAGCTTATCTTCAAAGAAAGTACCGGTTATTGCTATAGGTCCTTGAAGGGTAAAGATCAAAGGAGTACCTTTTTTTGGAGAGAAATCCTTAGCATTCAAAATTTTAAAAGCTAATGTCTTGTCACCAACTATAGTGTAAGTATCTGAAGGAAATTTTTGTATCTCTTTTCCAGCAATAAATTTAATTAAAGGATCAGCTTTAAAAATAGCACCATAAGCTATTCCTTTTACTACAACATCCGCACTACTATCATTTTTCATGGTTGGTTCTGGAGTGTCAAATTCTATAGTGTATGCATTATCATAAAGTGTTGAACCTTTAGGAATATTTTGTTCAAGTTTGCTAATGAGCTGCGTTTTAAGAGTTGTTTGCATTGCTGCCATTGCAGATTTTTTTGCACTTGCATCTATACTCATTCTATTTCCTAAAAATCCACCAATAAGATCCATCTTCAAGCGTCCATAAAAACCTGAATATTTTTCTGTGCCTTTATATCCTGGTAATGTGAAGTTTTCTTTTGCATCTGTTGCTTTGAGATTGTAATTATCTCCTGCTTGATCCGCTACTATATTTACTGCAATACCAGTTGCCGGAGTTTTTTTCCCTGGAACACTGACTGTACTTGTTGTTCTATATATAAGTCCATTTGACCCAGCGAGTCTGGTTCCAGCTACAAGTGATTGTGAAGATGCGCTGTAATTGTTGTAAATAACTGCTACACCCTTAGCCTTTGTTTGGATTGAAGGACCCTTAGTTGCTGGAATATTTTGAGTTAAACTATTTGAAACTGTTATCATATCGTAAGTAAGATCCTCTGTAGATGTTGCACTTGATTTCTTTGCTGTAAATGTACCATTTACATTGAAGTTCGCTACTTTTGGGGTAATAGTAACTACAGCCTTTGAATATGAAAGAGAAAGTGCGATACCAATGAGGACAATTGCTACAAGGATAACAATAAAACCGACTAAGTACTTAAAAGATCCAGTCGAAACTTTTTTTGCCTTAGTTGTTTTCTTTGACTGAATCTGCTCGAGGATTTCTTCTTCATTGATATCTTCAACTTCTATTGGACGCACGAGTTTTCTTCGTGTAGTTTTTGGTGCTGGCTGAGCATCATCAGTATTTTGTTCAATAGTGATCTTTCGAATAGAGCGTCTTTCACCAGGAACTATATCTTGTACAACTTTTTTTGTAGGCATAACTATTTATTTAGTATATCACAAATGCAAAGCGAACGTATATAATTTTATCATGTTGCTTTGTGCTGTCACTGGTCCAAAGGTGATTTGATTTCCAATATCAATAGAATCGTATTGAGTGATATCGAAATTAAATTTATTTTGGAAGGTCAAAGCTTCTTTGAAAAGGTCAAAGTGACTGTGAGCTGAAAGATATACGGACGTTGGTAAATTTGTAATATCAAAAACTCCTTCAAATGACTTTGTGCACAGATCACTCCATTCATGCACTAAGGGCGGTAGAATCTTTTGCATATTCTCTCTTTCTGCATCATTAAGCTTATTCCCTTGGTAAAGTGATAGAAGTGAATCACATGACTCAATACTTTCCTTTGTTTCAGATGCTAATTTTCTAAGAAGAGTTTTTATTCCGTATGGAAACGAAGCCATATGTTTACATAGACCATCCTTCACAATGATCATATCGGTTAATTCACTATGAACGTGGATATAAATAAATTCATTCTTGTTCTTGAGACTTTCTCGGAGGGCCGTGTATTGCAAAAGAAGTGCTGAATAGACAGAGTGATTTTTGATATGCAAATGTTTGCTCACCACATCATTCACTTTTGCTAATAAAGCACTTGAAGCAAATGAAGTCGAAAGTGATACTTCGAGCGAATGCGCCCTTTTGCCCTCAAAGGCTATTGCTGGATATCCATTGAGTCTGATTTCAAATACTTTCTGTTCAATTGGTTGAGTATCTGCTGTTTTTGTATTCTTTTTTAACTCATCTTGGATAATTTTTTCAATAGTTGTGTGCTGGATTTCAGTTTCCTTTTCATAATCTATCTTTATTGTTTTTAATTGTGAAAAAATCCATGGAGAAGAAAGAATGTAATTAATATTTGAAATTTTATTGCCATTTGCATCCCTCACAAGATGCTCAACTACTTCTGAAATGAGTTTGAGGATTCTTTTTGTTAAATGCTCGGCATTGATGACACGCGACTTGCCTGAAATATCTCTTGTAACTACAGAAATTATTTGCGTATGTTCATACACCAATGCTCCGCGGACAAGACCACTTTGAATATCTAGGATAATACTCAAAACACCGACTTTCTTATTTAAAAAAAACCAAGACATGATAAAAACATTATATCACGTTCTCGTTAAACCAAAACTGCTTTTATTCTCCTCACCCCTTGTGAACTCGCCTCTTCTTTTTGTATTTTAAATGTTCCAAGTTCAGAAGTATTTTTTACATGCGGTCCCCCACAGAATTCTTTTGAGTATGCGCTTTCAAGTGTCTCACCGATAAAATAAATAGAAATAATATCTCCATATTTTTCTCCAAAGAAATGTCGAGCTCCAGTCTTTTCTGCTTCTGCTTTCGGTAGGCTAATGTTTTGTACTGGCAAAGCTTTTTTAATCTTATCGTTGACGATATCCTCTACTTTTTTCTTTTCCTCATCCGTCATTTTTTTATCATAAGAAAAATCAAAGCGAAGTCGCTCAGGAGTTATATTTGATCCTTTTTGTCCAATACCTTCTCCGAAGACATCATGAAGTGCTTGGTGTAAAAGGTGCGTGGCTGTATGATATTTAACGACGATAGGATCGTTTGCATCAGAAAGACCACCTTAGAACTTTTGTTCAGCACCAGAACGAGAGAGATCCTGATGTTTTTTAAAAGCTTCTTCAAATTCTTTTACATTGACTGCAATTCCTTTTGCTTTTGAAAGCTCAACAATCATATCTATAGGTAGTCCATAACTTGTAAATAGCGTAAAAGGATCAGTATTTCCCTTTTCAAATTCTTTTATGCCTGTTTCAAGTGCTACTCCAAACTTACTCGCTTCTTCGGTAAGTACTTTTTTAACATACTCTTTCTTTTCAAGAATTTCAGGATACGAATCTTTATATACTTCTGCGATTGTATCTACGAAAATTCCTATTCTCTTTTCATCGAGCTTTTTATCTGTTGTATTTATGATTGCTCGGCGGATCAGACGACGAAGAATATACCCTCGGTCTGTATTTGAAGGAACTACTCCGTCAACAATAAGGAATGTACTTGAACGAAGATGATCTGCAATAATTCTTTTATTTTTAGTATCATTCTGGGCCTTTGCCATAAGATCCATAACTGGCTTCAAAAGATCAGTATCATATATATTATCTACACCTTGAATTGTCATAGTTAATCTCTCCAGTCCAGCACCGGTATCTACTGAAGGTTTAGGTAATTTGCCTATGATTTTTCCATCTTTCTTTTCGTATTGCATAAAAACGTCATTCCAGATCTCAATAACATCTCTTTTGTCATCAGCATCAATGTATTCTTCATGTGTGACTCCCTTGCCTCCAAAACGGTTTGCAATATCATAAAATATCTCACTGTCAGGGCCACAGGGACCATTTTCTCCAGCTTCCCACCAATTATTTTTTGCCGGCAAATAGAAAATACGATTACCTTCTATTTCTGCTTTTTTAAAAACTCCTTTCCAAATATCTGCAGCTTCTTCGTCTCGTGGTGAATTGACATCACCTTCAAAAACAGTTACATAAAGCCTGTTCGGATCAAGTCCAAGCCCTTCTTCTTTTGAAGTTAAAAATTCAAAACTCCATTTTATTGCATCCTCTTTGAAATAATCTCCAAGTGACCAATTTCCAAGCATCTCGAAAAAAGTAGCGTGAGTTTTGTCACCAATATCATCAATATCTACAGTGCGAAGGACTTTCTGTGCATCAGCAAGTCGCTTGCCTTTTGGATGGGATTTGCCTAAAAGATATGGCACTAAAGGTTGCATTCCGGCAGTATTAAAAAGAGTAGAGTTTGTAACACCTTTTTCATCAGAAGTTACAAGAGATGCAGAAGGAAGGATGGCGTGTCCCCTTTTCTCAAAGAAGATTAGGAATCTAGAACGAATTTCGCTTGATTTCATGAGAAGAGTGTAGCATATTGCGTGTTAAAAATTAAGCAAAAGAAAAGCACCTACCGAGGTGCTTCGCTTACTCCAGAACAATGGAGGTCGGAAGGATAACCCCTTCCTCAGTCATACGACTGTGTGGGTCCATGTGGAAAGTCCTTTCTTTTTTACCAGCGTTTCTGAGTCTCACCCCTATTTTTTTCGATCCTCCTATTTTCCCTTCTTGTTTAAGGACTATGAGAGGTTGCTTAGCCAAGAATTCTCTTGCCAATGATCTATCAAGTGATCTGGTCAAAAATGGGAACACAAAGAAAGAAAATATTAGGATGCTGATTATAAATCCACCACAAACTGCTGGAATACCACCAAATTCCAAGCAGACTCCAAGGTATGCAGCAATTGCCACTCCGACTATAACAGTCAGAATCATGCTGAGAACTATTATCCAAAGATAAAACGTTGATGAGTGCATGTGAAGATCAATTCCTTTCGTTATCTATTTAATAACTAATCTATAAAAAAGTAAAGGCGGCCCTTTGGAAGGCCGCCAATATTCGATGACGCTATGGTGGATGCGTCTATTCGGCATGTTCAAGGTGCCTTTCTTGTTGTCCTTTCGCCTCGCCGCATGAATAAGTAGGCGATTAAGGCTAGACACCCAATCGATATAACGCATTGTGCGTCGATAGGGGAAGATAGTTTTCCTTCTCTGTTGAGAAAAGAGGAGGTGGTGATACCGCATCCGATATTAACTCCGATTACCACACCCCAGATGAGGGGACTTTGGAGGATGAGCCATCCGTGGAAACAGCTCAGAACGATGACAAAAATCACTTTCATCAATGTTGTTATATCTTTCATTCTGACAAAACTCTATCTTTTTTAGAGAGAGTAGTCAATCAACTTTTCATTCCAATTATCCACTTCCTAAACTTCCCTTCCATATCCTCAAAACTCTTTCTATTATCAGCTATTTTTTCTTTTCCATGAATAATTGAAATTTTTGCATTCAAATGTACTGGTTTTGTATACAATGGAACTTTCTCCAATCGAGCTATTTTCTTCTTTGCATTTTTCAGAATGTCATCCAGAGATTTTGTTACATCTTTTATAAAAGCATCAGCGCTCAGTGCCTTTCCTGTTGCCTTCTTAATCAATTCTCGAGCTTTATATATCGAGGCATGTTTCCAAACATTAGTCATTTCTTTTCCGACTTTTGAATTATCAACAATATACCCATACTTTTTGAAGAAATACTCTCTCCATTGAGATACTCCAAGTTCCGCTAGTCCATATCCATGGTAGTATGCAGAACTTTCCCAAGAATAAATATGAGGCACGTTCAATGCAGAGATAGAATCCTCTGATCGATCGAAATACTTTTTATGGACGTTTCGAGCAGCTTGTAGTACAAATTCTTCAGTAAGATTTTTACATTCATATATTTTTTTTTCAAAATCCATTACGAAATGAACATTCATCATCTCTAATGGTCGTAAAGGATGGATTGCGTTTACTTTTCTTTCAAATATATCAAAAGGGTAAATCTCACCCTTACTATTCTTTGCATATCTCATTTTCCATTCGATACTACTTGAAATACTATCCATAAACATACTTTGTGTTTCTGCCCAAGAGACGGTGTTCGGTGGATATTCAGTGTTTATACAGACTTCTCTTTGAATCGAGTTAAGTCGATCTGCAGCATGACCAGCTTCGTGGAAAACTGTATGGATACCATCAATTCCAGAACCGAGTTGTGAAGGTATAGATGTCGAAGTAAAACCTGCTGATCCTGGCACTATTTTACCTTTTGTATCGTAGTGAACGAGTTCTGGGTAATGACAGAAACCATTATTCCATTTTACTTTTCTATCAAGCAAATCCAAAGTTAAACTTCCACCTTTATAATCAATTCCTAAAGCAGAAAATGAACGCCCCCAAAGATCGATAACATTTTCAAATTGGAAATAAGGATCCTCTTCTTTTACAAAATCTCCTGTCATCATATAACCAAAGTTCCATGGTTTTCGAAGTCCAAGCTTTTCTTTTTCCAAATCACGAATATTTTTAAAAGCATATTTTGTTTTCTCGTAGATTTTGTCAAAAATAGAAAAGAGATCTTTTTTGCTCATACCTTCGTCAAGGTGTATCTTATAATCATAGAAATCTTCATAACCCAAAACTCGGGCATATTCATTGCGGTACTTAATAATCTCTATAAAAAGAGAAAGAGTTGCAAGTGGTAATTTTTCTAAAGCTTCGAAACAAGCCTTGCGTACTGCCTCATCGGGATTGGTACGCATTATTGTTCGCATTTTATTTCGAGAAGCCTCTACAAATTTTTTTGTCGTAGGGTCAATATATTCTTCTTTGCGAGTACTGTGAATTTTTAACACTTCTTCCTCAAGCGTGGCTACTTTTTGACGAATAGTTACTGCCTCGTCTGGTACTTGGAATAGGCTGAAGAAATTATTCCAAATTTGCAATCGCTTCTTCTGGTCACCTTTTGTTATTTTTAGACACTCTTCTGTTTTAGCTTTTAATTTTTTGTCGGAGCGGAAAGCATCTCGAGCTCTCTCAGAGTCATTCATCAATGTTCCATCTTCTACGATTCCCATTCGAAAATCCCAAAAAGCTTTCTCATACTTTTCATGAGACTTACGATAGTTCGTGTTTAGTCCATTAAGAAATAAGTCTACTTTATTTGACATACAGTCTTGATTTCAGCAATTATTTCGTCGGTATTTGGTGATTTGAGGCCGATTTCTGTTAATACATTTGGATTATCGTATATATCTGTACATAAAACAACCCCTTTAGCCAAAAGATTTTTTTTATTCACATTTGAAAGTGTTGTAAGACATGTAAATGGATGCAAACGAAGACTCTCGATAATATCCTGTAAATTCCCTTTTTGTGGATAGTTCCAACCAAGCAATTTTATTCCAACGCATTCTCCGTATCGTATAGCTTGATCTGTAAACTTTGTATTTGTAACTAACCACCCTTCGTCGAGTTTTCTTTTGCCTCCATAGTCGAACATATTTTCTTTTATATCATCAAATCGTGCTTTTATATACAAAGCTACTTTCAAGTCTGATTTGAGATCAAGTTCATTGTGAAATTTGGCTTCAACCATCACAAGTTTTTTCTTGTCCCAAGCCACAACATCCATTTCATGGGATACGCATCCTCCCATAATCATTTGATCTGTGAGAGTTTCATATCCCCAGGCCTGAAATATCTTTGCTACGTATTTTTCAAAAGGAAAACCGTCAGGACCAAGTTCAGAGAGAGCTCGACGAAGAGAGTATTTTATGGCGACTGGCATCGAATGACTTCGAAGGAGTTTAAAAGCATGAGCATAGATCTCACTCGTTGGCATTCCGTCATAAATTTCGCGATTGAGATGCTCTAGTATATCGTCGATGATTTCGTCGTTCCCACCGGCATTTTTTAATGATCCAACCAGTTTTTGCTCTTCAAAAAGTTCTCTCTCTCCGTCAGCTTTGGTGATGGTGATAAGGTGATTCATGCCGAAATTATATCATATCTATAATCCCTCCTCCCAAGCAAATATCTCCATCATAAACGACAAGCGACTGGCCAGCAGATAGTGTAGATTGCGGAGTGGTAAATTCGATGAAATTTTCGTCGTAAATTACTATATCAGATAAAGTCTCTCGGTAGCGCGCTCGAGCTTTTAGTTTTTTCCCAACCGGAATACTTCCTTGATTCCAATTTGCATCAGTTAGTTTTGTTTTTGTAATTCCATTCGGCAAATTCCCTTCGATATTTTTATTTGCAACAGTTAAAGTATTTTTTTC
>JANXRK010000012.1 GCA_025353045.1 Candidatus Tayloriibacteriota bacterium | reverse complement strand
TCCTGAAAAGAATCTTTTTACCAAAAATGCGGAAGGTGAAAAGATCGAACTCCTCATTTCATACACCGAACAAGAAGAAGCAAGGATGATTGCTGATGAAGCAAGAAGACTTATCGATGAAGGCAATGATCCAAGAGAAATGGCAGTCCTTTATCGTGCAAATTTTCAATCTCGAGTACTCGAAGAAGCTTTTTTGAATAAAAATATTCCATATCAAGTACTTGGAGTAAAATTCTTCGAAAGAAAAGAAGTTAAAGATGTTCTTTCGTTTATCAAAGCATCTCTCAATCGAGAGAGCACAAATGATCTCGTCAGAGTCGTAAATGTTCCACCTCGAGGTATTGGGAAAGCTACGATTATGAAAGTAGTTGTAGGTCAAGAAAATACTTTAGGCCCAGCATTACGAAATAAAGTTGCTCTTTTTTTGAACCTCCTTGAAAGAATAAAAAATACAGCTTTAAAAGAGCGTCCTTCGGCACTTATCAAATATATTATTAGAGAAAGTGGTATGGAAAATGTCTATAAAAATGGAAGTGCTGAAGAACAAGAAAAGCTTGAAAACCTGAGGGAATTAGTGACTGTCGCCTCACAGTATGACGCCTTACCTGTCGAAGAAGCTATAGAAAAACTCCTCGAGAATGCAGCTCTTGCGACCGATCAGGACGAGATGGAAAAAGACAATAATGCAGTAAAACTGATGACTGTTCATGCATCAAAAGGCCTGGAATTTGATTATGTTTTCATAGCTGGACTTGAAGAAGATTTATTTCCTCATCAAAGAATGAATCAAGAAAATATGAGTCAATCTCAAGCTGAAGAAGAGCGACGCCTCTTCTATGTTGCACTGACTCGAGCGCGCAAAAAAATATTTATTAGTTATGCGCAATTGAGGACAATCTATGGTGCGCAAAAAGTAAACACTCCGTCGAGTTTCATTTCTGATATTGGAGATGAACACATAATTTCAACAGGAGATACCGAAGCACCAAGAGGCATCAAAGCAATTTTTATTGATTTTTGATCAAGTAAATGTAAACTTAGAATTATTATGAATTTCCAAAACAATTTCACTGCAAAAAAATCTCTCGGACAAAATTTTCTCCATGCGCCAAATGTCATTTCTGCCATGGTTCATGCTGGAGAAGTGACGAAAGAGAGCGTCGTGCTAGAAGTTGGGCCTGGAAAAGGAGCTTTGACGGCAAAACTTCTAGAAACAGAAGCAAGGGTCATTGCAATAGAAAAAGATGATCGCGCTATTCCTTTTCTCCAAGAAAAATTTGCATCCCAGGTGCAAAGTGGCCAATTAGAGATAATTCATGGAGATATTTTAGAATTTGATGAATCAAGACATCCACAACTCCAAAATGGCTATGTTTTAATTGCTAATATCCCATATTACATAACAGGGGAATTTATGAGAAAGTTCCTTGAATCAGTGCGTCCCCCTCTCAAGATAGTGGTTATGGTCCAAAAGGAGGTGGCGAAGCGAATTGTTGATGAAAAGGAGAGTATCCTCTCAATTTCTGTAAAAGTCTATGGAAATCCTAAATATATCGCTTCTGTACCAAGAAAATTCTTTAGACCTATGCCAAATGTCGATTCCGCAGTCATTTCAATCGAAAATATTTCAAAAAACTTCTTCATTTCACAGAAAATTGATGAAAAATACTTCTTTGAGGTACTCAAAGCTGGTTTTGCACACAAAAGGAAGGTGGTTATACGTAACTTAGAAGAAAAAATCAACAAAAACAGACTTGAAACATTGTGGGGAAAAGAGAATTGGCCTAGAGACCTAAGAGCTGAGAGTTTGAGTCTAGAAATGTGGACAAAAATCGTAGGAAATCCTTGAGTATATTGATATACTTGGAGAAGTATTTATGAGAAAAAATACCCTGCTCATTTTTGCAGCCATCCTTCTTGTTGGAGGAAGTTTTGTTTTTGCTGAATATAGAAATAAACAGTCACAAAGTGTTTACACCGCCAAGGATTTGGCAATTTCAAATGTTATAGATACAACTGCTCAAGAAATTGATACTGATGGTGATGGCAGCAAGGATTGGGAAGAGATTCTTGCAGGAACAAATCCGCTAGACCCAAAGAGTAAGCCGACTTTTACAAAAACAGAACCGACAAAAGATATAACAAAAACTCCGACTGAAAAACTCGAACCTGTAGATCTTATTAGTCGAGACTTCTTTGCTCGATACATGGAACTTCGACAATCAGGCGCTTCTGCTGACAAAGCGAGTCAGCAAGAACTTGTAAATAATACCGTAAATAAAATTAAACTTTCTGAAGCAAAACCATACATGTCTTCAGAGATAAAAGTTCGAGCTGATAATGGTAAGGAATCTGTAAAAATATACGGAAATGAAATTGCTACTATATTTAAAAAATATGCTTTTGTTGGAACAGGGACTCGAAACGAAGGTGTAATCGCAAAGGATGCACTAGGACAACAAGATGAAAATATCCTCAAAGAATTAGATCCAATTATCCAAAGTGATAAAAATATTGTAAATGGAATTCTCAAAACAGAAGCTCCTCAAGCTATGGCGACTATGCATTTAGATATGTTAAATTCGATGAATACTATACTTTTTGTAGCTCAGTCATTTAAAAAAGTAATAGCGGATCCTCTAGCTGGAATACAAGCATCAATTCAATATATCCCGAGTCGAAATGGATTAATAAAATCCATGAGAGCTGTTCAAAGCTATTTCAAATATTTAGGAATAACATACGATGCTTCTGAGCCGGGCGTTCTTTTTGTACCACTAAAATAATATGAAGAATATTTTTAATAAAAAAATAGTTGCTGGTATCCTGATATTCTTTATATTTATTACTGCTTCTTTTTCCGCATATCCCAAAAAAGCGCAGGCTATTCTCGGCGTAGGGGATATT
>JANXRK010000069.1 GCA_025353045.1 Candidatus Tayloriibacteriota bacterium | reverse complement strand
CTATCATGCTCCTTCCTTTTGTTCTTATTCAAATTCCGCTTGGAAGATTGGCAGATAAAAAATGGGGTGAAAAAGAAATACTAGCTATCGGTTTTATTATTATGGCTATTGCAACCGGAGCTTTGACTTTCTTTGGATTTAAAAGTCTCATTGCTTGGTCAATTATGCTTTTCATAACTCGTATCGGTGCTGCAGCTGCAGAAGTAATGATTGAAACATATTTCTTTAAAAAAGTAGATGGTAAAGATCCTGAAGTATTAAGTATATTCCGAATCACTCGTTCATTGGCTTATTTTATTGCACCACTTGTTGTAACTATCGGACTTGTCTATGCGACTGATAAATATCTCTTTTTGCTTTTTGGAGTCATTTGTCTTTTGACGTTATACCCAATTTTGACGATTAGGGATACGAATTAGTTTTTTAATTAAGTCTTTTTGCATTCCCTCTTCAACTCAGCTATAATTCTTGAGCAATCTATTTTATTAGTAAAAATGAAAAATTCAGCAAACAAGTATGGCAAAGATCAAATCAATCAGTGCTCGAGAAATTCTTGATTCAAGGGGCAATCCAACAGTCGAAGTAGACGTTATTCTTAAAGATGGTTCATTTGGCCGAGCAGCAGTTCCTTCAGGGGCTTCAACAGGTTCACATGAGGCTGTTGAGCTTCGTGACGGCGGAAAAAGATATGGAGGTAAGGGTGTAGAAAAGACTGTTAAAAACGTCCATACAATTCTGGCCAAAGCATTGATAAATAAAGAGTTTGACCAAAGAAGTCTCGACACGGCTATGATCAAGCTCGATGGCACAGAAAATAAAGGCCGCTTAGGTGCAAATGCAATCTTGGGTATATCTATGGCTTTTTCAAAAGCTAAGGCTATTAGTATAAAAATGCCTTTGTATCAATATTTCAATAAAATCGCTAAGACAAAAAATACTGTTCAACTTCCTGTTCCAATGATGAATATCTTGAACGGTGGAAAGCATGCAGAAAAATCAATTGATTTCCAAGAGATAATGATTATACCTGCGGGAGCTAAATCTTTCAAAGAAGCTCTTCGGTACGGAACTGAAGTATTTCATATCTTGAAAAAAATCCTTCATGATAAAGGTCTTTCTACAACTGTCGGTGATGAAGGAGGTTTTGCTCCTTCACTTTCATCAAATGAAGATGCTTTGAAGATCGTTATGGAAGCTATTGAAAAGGCGGGATATAAGGCTGGTAAAGACATATTCCTAGCTCTCGATGTTGCTGCAACAGAGCTCTATAAAGACGGTAAATACGTTCTAGCATGCGAGAATCGAACTCTTACAAGTGAAGAAATGGTGAACTTCTATGTTGACTGGTGTGCAAAATATCCTATTATCTCAATCGAAGATGGTTTGGCAGAAGATGATTGGGATGGGTATAAACTTCTTACTCAAAAGCTTGGAAAGAAAGTCCAAATCGTTGGCGATGACCTTTTTGTAACAAATATTGATAGATTAAAAATGGGAATTGAAAAAGAAGTCGGCAATTCTATTTTAATTAAATTAAATCAAATCGGAACTGTGTCTGAAACAATCGACGCAATCAATATGGCAAAGAAAGCTGGTTACACATCGATCATCTCTCATCGATCAGGAGAGACTGAAGATGTAACGATTGCAGACTTCGTCGTTGGAACTGGAACAGGACAAATAAAGACCGGTTCGCTTTCACGAACAGATCGAATTGCAAAATACAATCAACTACTCCGACTTGAAGAAGTTTTAGGAAAAAAGGCAGTGTTTCGAGGAATGAAAGTATTAAAGACAGAGTAGTTAAAGAAAATAAAACTCTCTTACCAATACAGCAGGAGAGAAATGAAGAAGTTGCGGAAGGCAAACCAAGCATTGCTGTTGTCGAAATTCTCGACCCAGTTCAAGTTCGCCTTGCGCTCCGAGTTATTCCACCAGACATAGCAAGTATTGCGACGGTAAGCAAAGGTGTTCTCACGAAAAAGTAAATGTAGAAAATCAAAACAAAGCAATACTCCGATATGTAAAAAAGAGGTCAAATCTCTCACAATATTTACCTGAATATCTTAAAGAAGTGGAACGTAAACTCCATGACAGGTTTACGAAGTATCTATATTTCAAAACCACTCGTGAAGCTTTCACTTTTGAGTTTCAAAAACAAATCAAACCACAAGTACGTGGTTTGATCAAAGAGAGATTATTAATTTAACTGAGTGTTGGGATTGTAGGCTGCGGGTAGGAGTAGCCATTAATAAATAATATACTATGTAGGAGAAATATTAAAAATCATTAACAATACTAACAATGTAGTTTTTTAATTACTTACTAAAATATAGATAACCTGAAGTGTTATTTTGACTTGTAACTAGTTGTACATATTTTTTTGTGTTAACTGTAAGAGTTTGAGTTGGGACAGTCCACTCTGTCCAAAATCCATTACCATTACCGCCATCGGAATAACCGCTTCTTTTTACCACAAAAATATCACCGCTTGCAGCAGTAGCGTCAGCTATTGTGTATGTTTTGTAAGTAGAATCCGGGCTAGCTGTTGTCACCGGTGTACCGTGAGCATTAGATAAATCATTGGATACTTCAATAAAAGATTTATTACTTGAATCGCTTAGTACGAAACCTGACCATCCACCACCTCCTGTATTGTAGGTTAAAAAGTTTCCCGAAACCTTGTA